>JADGBG010000157.1 GCA_015231605.1 Alphaproteobacteria bacterium
CCGCCGAGGCCTTCCTCGAAAACATCAGGTGTTGCACTTGACGTGAGAATCCAGCCCAGCCCCACCTTCTGCACAATCTCGCGCGCATGGCGGAGACACGCCTACAAATGACTAGTGAGCACCACTTCGTCGGCGTCGGGGGCTTCGGCGATGGCGTCGAAGATCTGGTCCACGGTGTCGACGAACTGGAACAGCTCTTTCACCTTGTGGTGGCCGAAGCCGCCGTCCACCACGCGGTCGACCATCGCCATGTACGGGTCCCAATAGCCGTTGGTGTTGACGAAGATGATCGGTTTGTTGTGCTGCTGGAGTTGTTTCCAGGTGGTGATCTCGATGGTTTCGTCGAGCGTCCCCAGCCCGCCCGGCAGCGCCACGAAGGCGTCTGAAATCTCGAACATCTTGGCCTTGCGTTCGTGCATGCCGCCGACCACCAACTCCTCGGCGCCGTTGACCACGCCGACCTCGTAGGCGCGCAGGAACTCGGGGATGACGCCCGTCACACGACCGCCCGCGTCGATCACCGCGTTGGCGACCACGGCCATCAGCCCGATGCCACCGCCGCCATAGACCAGCTCCACGCCACGTTCGGCCAGCATGCGGCCGAGCTCTTGGGCCACCACCGCGTGGGCCGGATCGGTGCCTAAGCGCGAACCGCAAAATACGCACAGTCGTTTCAGTTGGGTCATGACGGGCTCCTCGTTTTCCTTGCAGGGGCCGTTTTAGCGCGCTTCCCGGTCCGGGGCAAAGGGGTTGAATTCCGTCCATACGCAACCAACATCTGAAACAGTTCACGTATTTATTGGGGGAGGAAAAACCATGTTCATGCGCAAAATCGCACTTGCCGCCGTCGCGGCGGCGGCCCTGACCGTGTCCGCCGCGCCGGCCATGGCCGACGACGCCGGGGAAATCGAATACCGCAAGGCGGTGATGGAAGCCATCGGCGGTCACACCAAGGCGTTGTTCGGCATCATCAACGGCCGCACGGGCAACAACGCGCATCTCGCCAGCCACGCCGCAGCCCTGGCGGACCTGTCGCAAACCGCCGCCGGGATCTTTCCCGAAGGATCGGATTTCGGCGACACGGCGGCCCTGCCCGCCATATGGGAACAGCCCGGCGAATTCGAACAGGCGGTGAAGATGTTCCAGGACGCCGCCGCCACGCTCAACACCGCCGCCCAATCCGGCGACATGAGCGCCATCGGCCAAGCCGCCGGCGGCCTTGGCAAGAGCTGCAAGAACTGCCACGCCGGTTTCCGCCAAAAGGACAATCGCTGAGCCTTGCGCCGCATCGGGACCGATTCGCAGGGGCCGGACGGCGGCGTCGCCCGGCCCCTGGAGCTTTGCGCCCCCTCCGGGCAAGAAATTCATCAATTGAAACAAAATAATAATTTATCTATATCCTGCATGCTGGAGGTTCGTGGATCTTGCGCACTCATCAGCGCCGTTGCGCCCCGCGCGCGCGGCCTTTAGTGTGAAAGCCGTTGCAGCCGCGGATACCGGAAGGCCCGGATTCGCAGGTGGGAGTTGGGGATCGTGCAAAAATCCGTTCTGATCGGCGTTGTCGGCGCCGTTGCCGTGGTCGTCGCCGTCGTGCTGAGCATGATGCTGGGCGACACCGACGACGCGCCCCCCGCCCCCCCGACCGCGACCGCGAACGAACGGCCCCAGACCGAGCCCGCGGCCAAGGCCGAGCGGCTGGTCCCGCCCACCTTCGACGTGGTGCGCGTCAATCCCGACGGCAACGCCGTGATGGCCGGGCGCGCGCACGCCGACAGCCGGGTGGACATCCTGGACGGCGACGCCGCGTTCGGAACCGTCAACGCCGACAGCCACGGCGAGTGGGTATTCGTGCCCGACAAGCCTCTGGAGCCCGGTGAACGGCGTCTGGGCCTCAGCATGCGGGTGGAGGGTCACGAACCGGTGTTGTCCGAACACGTGGTGGTTCTGGTGGTGCCCGAGCGCACGGAGGTTGCCGGCGTCCTGGCCGTCAAGATGCGCCGCGACGGGACCGGGGACAGCGAGGTCCTGCAAAAGCCGGGGCCCGACGACGTGTTCGGCATCGACGCGGTGGATTACGGCGGCGGTGTCCTGTCCATCAGCGGCCACGGCGAGGCCGGGCGCAACGTGCACCTGTATCTGGACAACCGTTTCATCGGCCGCGCCACCGCCAACGAGGCGGGAAAATGGCGTTTCAGCCCCGATGCCGACATCGCCCCCGGCACGTATACGCTGCGCGCCGACATGCTGGACGAACAGACCCGCGTGCTGGCGCGGCGCGAAATTCCGTTCCAACGCGCCATGCCGGAGGAAACCCGTGATCTGGAACCGGGAAGCTTCGTCGTGGTGCAGCCCGGCAACAGCCTGTGGCTGCTGGCCGAGCGCACGTATGGCGAGGGCTTGCGTTACCACCAGATCTTCGAGGCCAACAAGGCGCACATCCGTGACGAGGACCTGATCTATCCGGGTCAGGTGTTCCGCCTTCCGGGCGATTGAGCGCCCCGGCTGTTACGGCTTTCCCTTTCGCTACGCGGCATCTAAAATGCCCGCGCATTCCAAGCCGGCCCCGTCCGGCGAACAGGTCAAGGACTGACGCCCGTGAAGACCATCCTGGTCCCCATCAACCCCGCCGGCTGGCCGTTTATCGCCATGTTCGCGGCCATCGCCGTCGCGCTCGGGTATTACGCCGAACCCCTGGGCTGGATCGGCCTGGTGCTGACGCTGTGGTGCGTCTATTTCTTCCGCGATCCCGACCGCGTCACGCCCACCCGTCCGGGTCTGGTGATCGCGCCCGCCGACGGCCGCATCTGCCTGATCGACGAAGCCGCGCCCCCCGCCGAATTGGGCATGGGGGATGAACTCCGTCCGCGCGTGTGCATTTTCATGAACGTCTTCAACGTCCACGTGAACCGCGCGCCCATGGACGGAACCATCAGCAAGCTCGCCTACCGCCCCGGCAAGTTCCTCAACGCCGAGCTGGACAAGGCCAGTGAATTCAACGAGCGCCAGTCCGTGTCCATGCGCACGAAAAGCGGCCACGACATCGCTTTCGTACAAATCGCGGGCCTGGTGGCGCGCCGCATCCTGTGCCAGGTCAAGGAAGGCCAGGAGCTCAAGGCCGGAGAGCGCTTCGGCCTGATCCGCTTCGGTTCGCGCGTTGACGTCTACATGCCCAAGGGAACCGCGCCGCTGGTGTCGGTGGGCCAACTGACCACCGCCGGCGAAACCGTGATCGCCGACCTGGAATCGTCCGAACCCCGCCGCGAAGGCGCGGTGCGCTAAGGACCGGGACGAAGGGGGGCAACCGCAATGGCAGACGAAATCCAAGCCGCCAAGCGCCCCAGGCGCGCGCGCATGTCGATCAACGTCATGATCCCCAACATGCTGACCTTGATCGCGCTGTGCTCGGGTTTGACGGCCATTCGCTACGCCTATGAACAACAGTGGGAATACGCCGCGCTGGCGATCCTCGCCGCCGCCATTCTCGACGCCCTGGACGGCCGCATGGCGCGCCTGCTCAAGGGCACGTCCAAGTTCGGCCAGGAACTGGATTCCCTGTCCGACATGCTGTGCTTCGGCGTTGCGCCGCCGATGATGCTGTATTTCTGGTCGCTCAAGGACTACGGCCGCTATGGCTGGATTTTCGTGCTGGTGTTCGCGGTGGGCTGCGCGTTGCGTCTGGCCCGCTTCAACACCGCCGCCGAAGACCCCGACCCGCCCGCCTGGGCCGCCTCCTTCTTCACCGGCGTGCCCGCCCCGGCGGCGGCGGGTCTAGTGCTGCTGCCGATGATCGTTTCCTTCTACCTTTGGGAAGACGCCATGCGCCATCCCGAACTGTCCGCGATCATGACGGTTCTGGTGTCGGGCCTGATGGTCAGCGCCGTTCCCACCTACTCGTTCAAGAAGGTGGGCCTCAGCCCCAAGATGGTGCTGCCGCTGATGATCGTGGTGGGATTGGTGATCGCCTCCATGCTCAACGCGCCGTGGGTCACGTTGTCCGGCATTTTGACGGCCTACCTGATCTCGATCCCGTTCGCCGTGCGCGCGCACCGCGCCATCAGCAAGCGCGCCGGAGCGGGCGACCTTCTGGACGACGACGCATCCGACGACGACGCCACGGTCCCGTTCTGAGGACGATGCTCACCTCGTTGACCCATGGCGACGTCGTCGTCTTCGACACCGAGTGGACCAGTTGGCCCGGTTTCATGGAAAGCGGCTGGAAGCAGGAAGGCCGCTATCTGGAGATCATCCAGATCGGCGCGGTGCGCCTGGACGCGGCCGACGGGTTTCGGGAAACCGACAGCTTCCAGATCGTCATCCGTCCCGAACGCAATCCCACCCTGAGCGAGTACATCATCGAACTCACCGGCATCACGCAGGAGGCCGTCGATACCCACGGCCTGACGTTTGCGGAGGGGTTGGCCCGGTTCGAGGCGTTCCTCGACCGATCCCCCACCCGCCTGCTGGTGTGGGGCGTGGATCACGAAGTCATCGCCCGGAATTGCCGACTTCACGCCATTGCGTTCCCACGGCGGTTCGAGGATACGCTCAACATGCACCGGGGCTTCGTGGACATGGGCCTCATTGGACACGAATGCTACAGTTCCGATCTGCCCGCGCGGTTCGGTCTCGCCTGCGCCGAACCCGCCCACGACGCGCTCGGCGATTCCCGCGCGCTGGCTTCCGTGTTGCGCCATCTCCGGGCGCGGGGCGATCTTTAGAGCTGAAAACCTCAAAACACCGTCATTCCCGCGAAGGTGTAGGCTGACACATAAAGTGTCAGCCTACATCCGCGAACGAGGGAATGGTGGGCCCGGCAGGACTTGAACCTGCAACCAGACCGTTATGAGCGGCCGGCTCTAACCAGTTGAGCTACAGGCCCAGGATTCCGCAGCCGGTTGCTTATAGCAATGATTGCGCCGGGAAAAAAGGCCGGAACGTGGAGTTCCGGCCTCTTTTTGATCAGTAGTCGAGGAAGCTGCGCAGCTTGCGCGAGCGGCTCGGGTGTTTGAGCTTGCGCAACGCCTTGGCTTCGATCTGGCGGATGCGTTCGCGGGTGACCGAGAACTGCTGTCCGACTTCCTCAAGCGTGTGGTCGGTGTTCATGCCGATGCCGAAGCGCATGCGCAGCACGCGTTCCTCGC
>JADGBG010000158.1 GCA_015231605.1 Alphaproteobacteria bacterium
CCTTGTAGGCTTCGAAGAATGTGATGCTTTCGTCGCGCACCCGGTCCGAAATGATCAGGATCTTCTGCACCGAAACGGCGCAAAACGCGCCCAGCATGAACAACGCGCCGTGCGCGAAGTTGACCACGCCCAGCGTGCCGAAGGCCAGCGTCAGACCCAGGGCGATCAGCGCGTATGCCGCCCCCTTGTCCAAGCCGTTCAGAATCTGAATGAATATTGCGTCCATGATCACCAGCCGCCTTTTTGGCGTGTCTTGACCACGTCGTCAGCCACGTGGTCCTTGGAGCGAATCTTTATGAAAACGTGTTTTCGAGGGCCGGGCGGTGACGCCGGCCGCTTGCGCGGCCGGCGTCATTCGGCGTCCGGAAAGGCTTAGATCGGGCCGAGCTCGCCCTTGAAGCCTTCCATGTCGTGCGCATACTCGACCTGCGCGCGCGGCACGATCTGAACCACTTCCAACAAGTCGAAGTTGGAGGTCGGGTTCGGGTTGCCGCGCACGACCAGCACGTCCTTGAAGCACTGGTGGTCTTCGGCGCGGTATTCGGTCGGACCGTTGCCCATGCCGTCGAACTTGAAGCCTTCCAGCGCCGGGATCACGCCCGCCGGATCGAAGGTGCCGGCGCGTTCGCAGGCGTCGGCGTACAGCAGAGCCTGCACATAGCAGGTGTGCGCGGCCTGGGACGGCGGGAAGCCGTATTCGGCGCCGAACGACTTGACGAACGCCTGCGAGCCTTCATCCTTCAGCGACCAGTGCCAGTTGGTGGACCCCAGGATGCCCTGGATGTTCTTGCCGGCGCCCTGAGCCATCAGACGCGAGAACAGCGGCACGATGATTTCGAACTTCTTGCCGTTGACTTCCTTGTCGCGCAGACCGAACTGAATGGCCTGGGTCAACGAGTTGACCATGTCCTTGCCGTAGTGGTTCAGGATCAGCACGTCGGCGCCCGAGTTCAGAACCGGGGTGATGTACTGCGAGAAGTCGCCCGCGCCGACCGGGGTGCGCACCGTGTTGACGGTTTCCCAGCCCAACTTTTCGGTCGCGTTCTTGATCGACTCTTCCTGGGTCCAGCCCCAGGTGTAGTCGGCGGTCAGGTGATAGGCCTTGCGGTCCTTGCCGTATTCCTTTTCCAGCACCGGAGCCAGGGCTTGGCCGGACATGTAGGCGTTGAAGAAGTGGCGGAAGCCGTAGCGCTTCTTGTCCTTGCCGGTGGTGTCGTTGGAGTGCGTCAGGCCGGCCATGAACATGATCTTGGCTTCGTTGCACAGACCCTGCACGGCCACGGCCACGCCCGAAGACGAGCCGCCGGTGATCATCAGGGCGCCATCCTTTTCGATCATGCGCTTGGCGGACGCGCGCGCCGCGTCGGCCTTGGTCTGGGTGTCGCCGGTCACGTATTCGACCTTCTTGCCCAGGACGCCATTGCCCTTGAGGCTCAGCGGCTTCATGGTGTTCAACATGCCGCCGTCGCCTTCACCGTTGAGGTGCTTGACGGCCAGCTTGTAGGCGCGCAGTTCGTCGGCGCCTTCTTCGGAATAAGCGCCGGTCTGCGGGACGTTGAAGCCCAGCGTGATCGATTTCTTGGCGCCCGGATCGTTGATGAAGGCGTGGGCCGAGCTGGCGAAAATGGTCGGCGTGGCGAGCACCACGCCGGTGGCCGCACCAGCCTTCAGAACGCCGCGGCGCGAAATCCCGCCGGTCTTACCCCGAGTTTGATCAGACATGTTGTCACTCCCTGTTGGTTAGAATGCCCCGTCCTCCGGCTGCTTATGTTGCGCTGCGCGCGACCGCCGGCCGGAGGGTTCCGGAACCGGCGGCCGCGGCGCTGAGAGGGTGCGGGTGGCCTGGGGAGGTCCTGATATCGCATCTGCGTCGTGAGAAGGATCGACGTGCGTCCCCGCACCCTCAACCGCGAAGACATGAAAAATTTTCACGAAAACGAGGGAAATGTCGACAACTATTGGCAAATCCATGCTTTTTTGTGTTAATATTGAAAACAATCATTTTGTAAATATGTTCAGTTTGTAAAATATCGAGGATTTCCATGCCTAAGGGACTGCTGTTTGGGACGCGTCTTCGCCGGTTGCGCACGGAACGCGGCATGCCGCAGGTGAAACTCGCCGACCAGTTGGGCATTTCGGCCAGCTATCTCAACCTCATCGAACACAATCGGCGCGCCTTGACCGTGCCGTTGCTGTTGCGCATCAGCCAGATTCTCGGCGTCGATCCGCAGCTGTTCTCGCCCCAGTCGGAAAGCCTGCTGGCCGCCGAGGTCACGGAAAGCCTGAAGGACCCCCTGTTCGCCGACATCGAAATCGACGACATGGACGCCGCCGCCATGGCCACCGACGCGCCCGAGTTGTGCCAAGCGATGACGCGCGCCTACGGCGCCTACCGCAAGGCCCACGACGATTTGCAGATGATGAGCGAGCGCCTGGCCCAGGATCCGATGATCTCCAACGCGGGCTACAGACTGCGCATGCTGTTGACCTCGATCCTGTCGTTTTCCGAAATCCTCCATGACACAGACGACTTGTCGGAAACGGAACGGCGCGATTTCCTGCGCATCGTCATGAATGAAAGCGAAAGCCTGTCCGAGGCCGTCACCGACATGCTGGGCCTGATCACCGGAGACGGCCTGATGGACGTGGCGGGGGGGCTCTCGCCCACCGAGGCCGTCACCGACTTCATCCAGGCCCATGACAACCATTTTCAGGACCTGGAGGACGCCGCCGCCGAACTGCGCGCCGAGGCTGGGCTCGATTCCCCCGCGCCGTACATGCGCCTGGTGGGGTATCTTTTGGAAAAGCACGGCGTCAGCGTGGAAATCGCCGACAGCGTCGCGCATCCCATGGCCACCACGCTCTATGACGAGGCCAAGCGCCAATTGGTAGTGTCGCGCGCGCTCCCCCAGGCCAGCTTGAACTTTCACCTCGCCTTGTTCGCGGGACGATTGTCTTACGGCCGACTTCTCGAACGGTTGGCCGACAGTCCCGAATTGCCCGGCGCGCGGGCCCGGGACAAGGGGGTGTCGGCCCTGGCCAACTATTTCGCGGGGGCGTGCCTGATGCCCTACGACGCCATGCTGGAGGCCGCGCGCGAAACCCGCTACGACGTGGAACGCATCGCACAACGCTTTTCCGCCAGCTTCGAACAGGCCTGCCACCGCCTCACCACGCTGCGCCGTCCGGGAGCGTCGGGCATTCCGCTGCACCTCGTCCGGGTCGACGTGGCGGGCAACATTTCCAAGCGCTTCAGCGCGTCCGGGCTGCGCATCCCCAAATACGGCAGCGCCTGCCCGCGCTGGCTGGCGCACACCGCGTTCATGACGCCGGGCCTGATCCGCACCCAGGTGGACCGCATGCCGGACGGGGTGCGCTATTTCAACGTCGCGCGCACCGTCACCAAGGCCGACCTCGGGTTCGGCCACCCGCAAAGCCATTACGTGGTGTCGATCGGCTGCGAAATCGGCGACGCCAAGCACATGGTCTACGCCGCCGGACTGAACCTCGACGACGCGGACGCCGCCGTGCCGGTGGGGATCGCATGCCGGCTGTGCGAACGCGCCGATTGCGCCCAACGCGCCGCGCCGCCGCCGCCCCAGTCGGCGGCCATGGAAGTCCCGCGGGGACGCAACATTTCGCCGGGCATCGGGGAATATTGAGCACGGCTGAACGGCGGTCTATTCGGCCTTGGCCAGTTCCCGGTGACGAATGGCCGCCTCGTTGAAGCTGTTCATCAGGGCCGTGACCTTGCGCGCGATGTCCACGGTGCGGTCCTGGTGTTCGATGGCGTAGGTGAAGTTGAAGGCAAAGCGGTCTTCGGGGCCTTGATAATACGTCCAGCAACCCGGGAAGGTTCCGGGACGGGGCGTGTCGCAATTGGCGAAGGCGACGACGCGGCCCTTGGAAAAGGCGACGAAGACACGTTTGTGAAACGCGGAAGCGGGGGTGCCCTTGGTGTCCCATCCCAACAGCGCCGTGGCGTCCACCAGTTCGCCGTCGGCGTCCTTGTGGGCCGCGGCGAAGTCGTCCCACCGGGCCTTGAAATCGATATCCCGGGCCGGGCCCTGCATGCCGCCGCGCTTTTCCTGGAACAGGGTGATGTGATTCTTCACCACCTGTTCAGGGATCAGGGCGCCGGGATCCAGCGTCAATTCGGATTCGGGGGGGAACATGCGGATTTGCAGCAGACGGGGCGTGCCCGTCATCTTTTCCCGCGCCGCCTGTTTGCCGTCGCGACCGACCTCGGGCAGGCTCGCCCGCAGGAAAATTTCGCGTTGCGGCCCTTCTTGGCCCTTTTGGATGGTGGCGTAGTCGTAGGGCACCAGGAACGGCACGCCGGCGACGTCCATCAGGAAATGCCCCTTGATGCGTTCCTGGACTTCGGGAAGACAGCCGGACAGCACGCCCGCGAGGGCCAAAACCGCCAACCATCCGTACCGTGCGCGCGCCATGCCGTGTCTCCCGTTTTCTGGATCGGGACAGATTAGACAACCGCCGGCGGGTCTGGCAATAGACGCGGCTCAGGCCAGGGGCGTCCTTTCCGGCGATTTTTACCGGCTGCGGGATGTACAAACCGCAGAAAGTATGCGAGTCATGGGCGCCGTCGCCCGCGTGGCGGCGAGCTAACGACAACCGAAACGAGGAAAGGCATGCCGTCGGACCGAAGGCGTGAAAGCATGATGAGAGCATTCCCCTTTTTGTCTTCGTTCGTCTTGGCGGCTCTGGCTTTGCCCGGCGTTCCGTTGGCGTCGGACGGCGCGGGGCATCAACCCCTCGATCTCACGGCCCACGGCGTCGGCATCGCGGCGATCGTCACGTTCATGGTCGCGTACGCGTTGGTGATGGCCGAGGAGGTCACCCATCTGCGCAAGTCGAAACCGGTCATTTTGGCCGCCGGGATCATCTGGATGATGATCGGCTACGTCTACACCACCAACGGCATGGGGGAGATGGCCGAGCAAGCCGTTCGTCACAACATCCTC
>JADGBG010000015.1:0-11676 GCA_015231605.1 Alphaproteobacteria bacterium
CCGTCAATCCGGGCCTGGGGAGCTGCGGGGGGTATTGCGGGCTGTGGGGCGGCTTGGGGTGTCGGCGGCGGCGGCGCGGCGTGGCGGGTGGTGAAGCCGCTGATATCCGCCGAGCGCCGGGCGGGCTCGACCGAGTCCGGGTGCGCTTGGGCGCGCGGCTTGAAGGCGCTGAAGTCCGGCTTTCCACCGCTTTGCGCCTCCGCGTCGTCGGCGATATTGAGGCCGCCGCGTTTGCGTTCTTCACTCATGACAGCCCCCCATCCTCGGTTGGCGTACGCTCATAGATGAAGGCGACCAGGGCCTTGGCCAGGGCCTCGGCGTTGTCGATGGCGGCGCGGGGGTTGTGGACTTCGTTGTCCTTGAGGTCGTAGATCGTGCCGCCGAACTGAATGATGGCGCGGAAGGCCGCCCGTTCCACCATTTCGACGGCCAGCACTGGGATGCCGTTTTCCGCGAAAATCCGGTCGATATGCCGTAAATCCCGGCTGCGCAGTGCAGGCGAGGTGCAGGTGTAAACCACCGCATAAGGAATAGCGCGGCGGTAGGCCTTGGACTCGCGCTCGACCAGCTTAATGACGCGGGCGGCTTGGTCCGCGTCCAGTTGACTGCCGCGCATGGGCACGATCACCAGATCGGCGCGCCCGATGGCATACGACACCGCGACGTTGGCCGAGCCTTCCAGATCGACCAGAACGAACGGATCGCGGGCGGCCGCCGTGTCGATGGCGTCCACGATGGTTTCCTCGGTGATGTCCGGCAAGACGGAGAGGTTGGCGGGGATGCGGTCCGGATCTTGCGCGGCCCAGCGGGCGAGCGGTTGGTTGGGATCGGCGTCGATCAGGGTGACCGGCGCGCCGGCGTGGGCGAAGACCTGGGCCAGGGCCAGCGCGGTGGTGGATTTACCGACGCCGCCCTTGGAATTGGCGAATGCGATGACGGGCATATGGACCTCCTATGATAAAGCTATGGACAATGAAGGGACCGGATAGGGACAAGTGCGGGGCTACCTCTCGAATACCTATGGGCTAATTTTGCGCTACTTGGCGGCTACCTATCGGGTGGCTAGGGACTAGGCGTCGCCTAGGCGGCGACTATGTTGGGGATAGGCATGGGCTATTCTCCGGCTTTGATTTTCTCGATCTGGCGTGCAGCCTTGTCGGCGAAACGCCGTTTGTCGTCTTCGGCGACGTCGCGCCCGACCATTTGCAGGACCACCAGGACGGCGCGCAGCAGGGCGGTTTCTCCGGGCGTGGCGGGGAACGCGCTCCCCTTACCGTAGACTTCGGCGAGGGCGGCTTCACGCAAGGTGGCGCGCATCCACGCGCTGGCGGTGACGCCCTGGCCCTCGGCGGCCTGCCCAAACAAGGTGATGTCCTCCATGGTTGCGCGGAGGCTTATGACCTTCGACCCGCCGCTCATCGGTTCAACTCCTCATCCATGCCTTTGCCGTGCTCTTGAACCGGTTCGGGTGTCACCGAACCCCGGTCAAGGCCCAGTGCAATATTTGCTGCATGGTCCGGCGCGGCCTCCAGGGCGGCGATGCGCTCGCCGGTTTTCTCGGCCAGGGTTTCGGCGAGGCGTTGGCGGTCGTCGGTGACCAGGATGGCCTCATGGCGTGCGCGTGATATTTCCACGTAGAACGCCTTCTGGTGGGTGAGGTGAGGATGGGCGGATTGCATCACGCCGACGATCCCGTCCACCGTGCGGCCCTGGAAGGCGTGCACGGTGGACGCCCAGGCATGATCGATGAAGCGCAGCGCCGGGGCGTCGCGTTCCAGGGTCAGGCGGTCGCCGTCCTCCTTGACCAAGGTCACCCGGCCCTGTTTGTCGATGCTTTCCACGTCGGCTGTGGCGGAGTTGATCAGCCCGAGACCTTCGTCGTTGCGGGTGAAGCGGATGCGGTCGCCTTGTTGTAAGGACAAAGGACCGGAGCGCAGCACGTCGACGGCTTGGGCCGCGCGCTGTTGGTTCAGGGATAGGAGAACCGGCGCGCCGTTCTCGCGGGTGAGCGCGACGGTGTTGGTGTCTTCATTGCGCCCGGCGACGTCGAGGACTTCGCCTTGTTTGACCTCACCTGCGTTGGTGCTGCCATCGCGGTTCATATCACGATTGAAGATCACCCGGTTGCCCGGGAAGTAGTTCTTGGCGCGGCCCTTTTCGGCGGCGGTGTAACCGGCGGACTTCAGTGCGTCGATGGCGATCTCGGGACCGCTGAGACGACCCTCGCGCTCCAACTGCCCGCGCACCAGGGCGTTGATCTCCTGGCGAATGGCGTGGGTGGGCGCGGCGATGCCTGTGGCGTCGCGCTTGTCTTCAGGCAAAGCGTTCCAGGCCTCGAAAGCGGCCTTGGCCAGCGCCCGGTCCCAAGCCCCCGGTTCGGACTTTTCCGGCTTTTCGGCCTCGACGATGTTGTCGCCGATCTTGGCAAAGGCTTTGCGCACCTCGCCCGCGATGGCGGCGTGGACGGCGGTTTTGAGATCCGGGTTCTTCTGGCGGACGATCTCGTCCACCTTGACGGTCTTCATCCCATGGGCCTGAAGCTGGGCGAAGGGCTTGCCCGCGTCCACGGCGTCGAGCTGCTTGGCGTCGCCCACCAGCACCAGCCGGGCGGGACGGAGCGCGCCCACGATGCAGAACAGGTCGCGCATTTGCCGGGTGCCGGCGAGCGAGCTTTCATCCACCACGATCAGTTTGTTGCGGTATTCCTCCTGGATGCGCGCCAGCCCTCCTTCGGTGCCGCGCCCATGGGCATAGCCGTCATGACGGCCTAAGAACTTCTGCAAGGTCTGCGAAGCGATGCCCGCCTCTTGCGCGAGGGTCTTGGCGGCGCTGGCCGAAGGGGCGAGGCCTACCACCTCGTAGCCCTTGTCCTCGGCCAGTTCGCGGGTGGCGTTCAGCAGCGTCGTCTTGCCCACGCCCGCGTAACCCTGAATGCCGACGATCCGATCCGTGCCGGACAAGAGCGCGCGCACCGCGTTCTTCTGGCCGTCGTTCAGGATGGTCCCGTTCAGACCCCGGTTGATTTCAGCGAAACCCATGAAGGGCCGCACGGTGTTCTTGGCCGCCTGCATGGCGGCGATGGTTTCGCGCTCGGTTGCGATGGCGTCCTGGGTGGTGACGAACTCCAGGCCCGCATGACCGGGATGTTTAGACGGGATCAGGCGCGTATCGGCGGTGATCGCGGCGTCCAGGGTGCGGGGGCGGAACTGCCCGACGCCGTAGCCATTGGCGGTGGTGCGCAGGTCCGACAGGCTGAAGGTGCTGGCGCGTTCCGAGAGATGGCGAATTCCATAATCGACGGCTTCCTGGGCGAGGCGCAGCTCCTCTCCCTTGTCGGCGCTCACCGGCTCGATGGATGGAATGCGTTTGTCGAGGCCGAGCTTTTCCCCTCGCTCGCGCCATCCTTGATGCAACACGGCGCGGTCGATGGTCGTCTTGTGGTCGCGGGTCATCAAGGTGGCGACGGCGGCGGTCTTGGCGTTTTGATGCTCGTAGCCTTCGAGCGCCGCGCGGATGTCGCGCGACCGGGTGGAGAAGGCATCGAGGACGGACTTCGGCACGCCCTTGAGATCAAACCGCCCGTCCATGTGGGTGCGCTCGACCTCGTAGCCCAGTTCGCGGACGTTCATGGCCAACTCGGCGCGGTATAGGACGCCCAGTTCCATCTTGTGATGAAACAGGCTCGCCCCCTCGATGGAGCGCCATTTGCCGCCGCGCGGCACGCTGCCGTCTCCGCCACTGTCCGGCGAGGTCCGCGTCATGTTGGCGATCACCGCGTGGGTGTGCAGGTGCGGGTCCTGGTTGCGGTTGACCTCGTGGCGGAACAGGGCGGCGATCATGTCGAGATCGCGGGTGCGCACCTGGGTGCGCGTGTTCGCGTCCCAGATGCGGGTTTCGAGGACTATACCCTCGACGTGATCGAGCACCGCGCGCACGGCGCGTTCGTGCGCTTCGATCAGGCGCTCGTCCCCGGCGACGAAGGCCATGACCGATACGCTCTTGGGCGCGGAGAAGGTCAGGTCCACCCCGGCGCGGTGTTTCCATTCGCCGTCGACCATGCGCCCGAGGCGGCGGCCGTCCGGGGTATTGCCGTCGAGGATATGTTGGAAGGCCTCCGGCGTGACGAAGCCTTCCAAGTTCGCCGCCGCCGCGCCCTTGCCGTGCCACTGGCTAGCCGATTGGGCGTCCGGGTCGCCCTTGGCGTAATAGCCGTCGGAATCGTAGTAGGTGGACATGCCCTGCGGCGTGGTGATGGCGTAAAGCGAGAGCATCAGAAGATCAGCTCCTCGTCATCTTCAGGCGTGGCGGGCTGCGGTGATGCCTCTCTTTTCGGTTCCGGCTTCGGTTCCGGTTTGGGTTTCGTCTTGCGGGTCTTTACCGCGCTCTCGGTGGCCGCGCGGCGCAGTTCCGCTTGCAGGCGTTGTTCCGGTTCCGGGAGGGCCGATGACAGAGATGGCGGCGTCTCGGGCCGCTCGACGAAGGCGCGGGAAGTCTCCTTGCGCGCCTTGGCCTTGACGGTGAAGCGCGTCACCGGGAACCCCTGGGGCAGGCGCAGATACCCGGTGAGATCGGGGAGCCCCATGATCTCGGTGGGCAGCACGATGGGGCGCAGTTCGTTGCGCGCGGCCAGGGACACGCCGTCGCGCATCTCGTGCGCGCCGTAGGACAGCGTCTCGTGCAACTCGGTGGCCTCGGCGTTGCCGAGCGCCTGGGAACACCAATCGGCGGTGGCCTTGTCCGGGGTCGAGAGCACCACCCGGGTGCGCGCCAGACCCGACAGGGTCTCCGCGCCGTTGGTCCCGTAGATGTCGCGCATGGCCGACCAGACTTGCAGGCCGAGCACGAAGCAGCCGCCGAACTGACGGCTTTCGGCCATGCCGGGGTGCAGGCTCGGGATATTGTATAAGGACGGCACTTCGTCGAGGATGATCCAGACCTTGCGCTCCCGGCTTTGTTCCAGGGACAGCAACGTGTTGACGGCGATCTCCAGCCAGCAGGTGATCAGACCCTTGACGCTTTCGTGCATGTCGCCGCGCGACGTCAGGAACATGAAGCCGTTCCGCGCATCGTCCTCGATCCATTCGCGGATGCTGAAGGGCTGGGCGTCTTTATCGTCGGGCCCATTATCAGGCAGGTGTTCCAGGCAGGCGAGGTAGGCGGTCATCACTGCGCGCACCGACAGCGCCGTCTTGGGGCTTTTTTCGTCGATGATGGCCTGGGCGGCGGTGTTTTTGAGCAACGCCGCCATATCGGTGAGATCGATCTTCAAGAGCTGCGAGACCAGCCGCGCGTTGCTTGGTCGGCCTTCGCGGCGCAGGCCCTCGGCGATCTTGGAAAACAAAATGCGCGCGGCCAGCACCCAGAACGGATCGACCATGCCCTTTTGTTCGGGGATCAGCGCCTTGGCCATCATCTCGAAGTCGGACGCCTTACGCCCTTCGGAGAATACGCTCCAGCGCGGCGCGCGGGCGTCGAACGGGTTGCACAGCACATCAAAGGCGGGATCGAAGAAGGCGCGCACGAAGCCGCCGGTCTTGTCATAGACGATGGCCCGGTCGCCGTTCTTGCGGATCTGTTCGATCAGCTCGGCGATGACGGTGGTCTTGCCCGCGCCCGTGGTGCCGCAGATCAGGGTGTGGGTGGCGGGCGCGCCCACGGGGTAGGGGATGCCGGCGATGGAATAGGGCTTATCCTTTGTCCTGTCTTTGGGGCGGGACGCGTTGGCGGCCTTGATGCGGCGGGTAAGCTCAGGTGCGTCCAACAATTGGGAGCCGCGCAGGTGCTTGGCTTTTTTGAGATGGTGTCCGCGCCACAAAAACAGCGCGGCCAGAACCAACGCCACGATGACGCCGATCACCAGGCCCAACCCCGCGCCTGAAAACATCAGGCTCTCCACCTTGTCCTTGGTGGCCGTCATGCCGGGGTGTTCGACGATGGCTCCGGTGTAGGTGACGTAGGGCTGCCAGGCGTAGTCGTAGATGGTGATTTCCTGGGTGTACTTGAACGACGCCAAATACAAAAATTGCGCCCAATGCCAGACGTACCACTGGTAGACTTCATGTAAGGACAGATTGATCGCCAGCTTCACGCCCATGACCAAGACCGCGACCCCGGAGACGATCCAGGCGAGTGTTTTGCCCACCTGCATGGTCATGCGGTATTCGTGCAGGGTCGTTTGGCCGCCGCGGATGAAAGAGCTGTTCCTCACAGGCGCACCCCGCACAGGTCGGGTGGAGAGTGAGAGGCGGGAAAGGGGAGGGGCGAAAGTCGGTCTGGAGAGAAAGGATTGGAACCATGAGCACGACTGGATTGATTGTTAAAACCAGAAAGAAAATGAACAGGATGATCGTGGGACTTGTCCTGCTGCTCATCCTCGAATTTTTTGTCATCGGCCCCTTGATCGGCCCGTTTGTGTTCGGGCTGATGATTGCCACCTTTATTAGTGGCTTTTGGCTTGGAAACAGGATTGTTGATCCTTTGCTTGAAAAGGGGGAAGAAGCAATTTTGACGTCTACGACGAAGGATCGCGAGCAAGACCAGAACCATTAGCGCCGTCTCCGCCCACTGTGATGACCGCCTCCGGTGGTTTGTGGCTTGTCGTCATCTCCTCCGACCCACTTTTTCACTTCGTCTATGGCCTCGCCTGGGCTCTCAATACCGGCCCTGAACACGCCTTCCGGAAGAGACTGAGTGGCCCGGTCTTCCGCTTTCTCGCCCGTGGTGCGACGGGCTTTGTCAACTTCGCCGCCCAAGGTCGCCGCGCCGTTGCCCATCTGCCCACCGAGGCGCTCGGCGCCGGACTGCACTTCGCGCCGTTTGGCGTCAATGCCGTCCGAAGGCGCTTGGCCGCGCACGGATTCCGCTTCGGCATCGAAGCGGTTTTGCGTCGAGGCTTGACCCCGTTCGAACGTGCCCTGTTGCAGATGCTCGGGCGTGGCGTCGGAGACGGGCAGGCGGTCGAGGTAGCGATCGACGGCCTCGTTCCCCCATTCCTGGGCAAGACGCGGATCGGCCTTGGCCGCCCGGTAAGCCTCGGCCATGTTGCCGCCATGGCGTTCCGCGCCGATTTCCAGCGCGGTCTGGTTGAGATTGGCGTTGAAGCTGCCGCTGTCTTCACGGTACGCGGTGAGCGCGTGCTCAAAGGTCTGCATGTCGCTCAGGCTTTCGCTGGCGCTGCGTTCGGAAGACTGGGCCTCGCTGCGGCTGGCGGTCATGGCGTCGCGCAGGTCGTTCAACCGCGATTGGCCCTCGCTGAAATTGAGGTTCTGCGAGGCGGCGTGGAGTTTGTCGAAGCTCTCGCGCACGCCGTATTCCGCGGCAATGGATCTGGCCTTGTCCCAGTTCTCCCGTGACACCCCTTCGGCCCGCCATTCGCCGCTGCCGGTGAGGTTGACGCCGGAGCCGATGATGCCCTTGAGCGGCGTGCCCAGATCGACGGCGGCGCGGCCCAGAACGTTCAAGGATTGGGCTTGGCTCCACCCCGACGTTTCGCTCAGGCGCTCGGCGGCCTGTTGGATTTTGGAGGCGGCCTCGGCGACCGTGCGGCGTTGCTCCAGGCCTTGGCCTTGGCTGAACCCGGACGAGTTTTGCAGCGCGTTGGAAAACGTCATGGATTGACCCAACGATGTGCCCAGGCTCTCGGAAGCGCGTTCCGCCTCACTGACGGCATGGGAGCGGGCCTCGCTCATGCGTTCTTGCAAGCCCTGGGCGACACGCGATCCCCACGCCACGTTGAAGCCCGGATCGGAGAACGCCCGGTCCTTGAACACGCTCTCGCTGCCCCCACCCCCAAATCCTGGCGTTCGGGTATTCATGGCCCCGTCGTCCATGCGGCGGCTGACCATGCCGCTGTCGATCAACGCATTGGTTTGCAAGCTGTTGCCGCGCAGGGTGTGGAAGCTGTGATTGTCCAGACTGGTGTTGGCGAGGTTGATGTTGCCCGACGTGCCTTCCTCCGCCGCCGTGCCCGCCGCGCGTTGGGTCGGCGCGAGCATGGAGGTGGCGAGGTGGGCGAAGCGGTTGGCCCCGAACATCAGGCCGAGCGCCAGAAACGGCACCGACATGGAGAGATAGCCCGCCATGGCCGAGGTGTCTTGGACAATGGCGCGCACGCCCAGTTGCGTGACCATGGCGATGCCATCCACGCCGTTCGGCGTCGCGCCGACGATGGACGTCGCCTTGTCCGCCACTTCGCCCATCATGATCCGGTGCAAGATGGCGTAAAGCGGCCCCCAGCTTTGCAGCCAGACGAAGCCCGAGAAGTAACCCCGCAGGACCGTG
Source organism: Alphaproteobacteria bacterium (assembly GCA_015231605.1). Classification (GTDB taxonomy): domain Bacteria; phylum Pseudomonadota; class Alphaproteobacteria; order Rhodospirillales; family Magnetovibrionaceae; genus JADGBG01. The sequence goes on from JADGBG010000015.1 coordinate 8,281, forward strand.
AGGCCAATCGGCGTGAGCATCATGATCAGCGCGATGGGAAACGCCCCGTAGTACAGCGCCTCGAACACGATTTTCAAGATCGGCACCCACTTCTCCGCTTGCAGGCCGGTGGTGGTGTAGACCGCTTCGGTTTGCAGATCGGCGCGCGCCCGCATGTAGCCTTCCAGCGCCGCCGCGTTGCCCAGCTCCTGCGCCCAGCCCTTGGCCGCCGCGTCGAAAGCGTTGATCAGCATTTGTTGCTGCATGATCGCGCCCGCGTCGCGGGACGCGCCGATCAGGTATTCATGGGCGATGGGCAGACGCGACAATAGTTCCGCCCGCGCAGTGGCGGCGGGTACGCCGGGAAACAGCCGTGCGCCGAAGATCGACCCGGCCCGGTCCAACTCCTGCGGCCACTGGCTGCGCAACAACCCGATGCCGGTTTCGCAAGAGACGATGTCGCGTTGCTCTCCGCCGCCCACACCCAGCACGCTCCGGTATTCAAAATGGCGCAAGGGCGAGCCCGCCGTGGCCTCGATGGTGGCCCACAGATCGTCCGAGGTCTTCAAGGTGTCGAGATCGATCTGACCCAACAGGATGCCGTAGAAGACGCACTGCTGAACGAACCGCGTCATGTTGCCCGCATAGCGGCTGTCGGTGATCTGCCACTTAGTGGCTTCCTTCATCAGCCGCGCGCCGAACAGCATGCCGGTTTCCTGATAGCGGAGATCGGTGGGCAGACTGAAGGTGGCCTCGCTCAGCCGCGTCAAGCCGTCGCCGATATCGCTGGTCATGGAGGCGAAGGCGGCCAGCCCGTAGGGCACGTTGGCAACCGTGGCGGCGGGCAGCGCCGGGGTGAGGCGGTCGGTCACATGCACGTCCACCCGGGGCGTGAACAGGGCGAGGTATATGGCGAGGAACGCGGCGTACCATTTGACGTTGGCCATCCATGATCCGCCGAACGCGGTCTGGAACATCAGCCACAACAGCGAGAACGCCACCGTCACCCGGATCAGGTTGGCAAACGCGCTGCCGCCCGAAAGCGCCGCCACGGCGTTGAAGATGTCGACCAGATAGGCGCCGCCGCCTTGGGTGAAGACCTCATACATCGCCGCTCACTCGCTCCCGTTGATCCAGCCGATGTTGCCGCGCATGTGCGCCGACATGTTGCCGATCAGGTGCTGTTCCAGTACGCGCACCGAGTCCACGATGTTGACGGCCTTGGTGAAGTTGTCCGACACCCCGGCCATCTTTTCGCGCAGCGTGCGCTTGGCCGTTTGCAGGCCGTCCCGCCAATCTTTCAGGATTTGATCGTCGGCGAGCGCCAGGCCCGCGCCGCCCTTTTCCGCCTCGTCGAGAAGATCGCCCGCGAAGCGATAGAGGATGTCGAGCGCGATCAGGTCCGCGTACTGGGGAAGCGACAACGACGAAAGGCCGCCCTGATAGGCGCTCATGACGTTGACGATCTTGTAGACCGGGATGGTGGTGGCGTTGAGCAAAGCCTGTTCGTCCACGGACAAGGCGCCGTCCGTGTCGATCTTGTCCTGAATGCTTTCCAGCACGGCCCGGACCCGCTCGGTGAACGCCCCAGCGGCGGGCACGGTCAGGTTGGCCGACGCATTGACGTTGAGGCATTTGTCCGCATCGACGCAGCGGTTGATGGTGGCGGTGCCGCCGCCCAACAAGACGGCAAGCAGTTGGTCGGCTCCAGCCTTTTGTCCGTAGTATTGGAACTTGGGCGCATCGTCGTCGTTGGCAGGGGCGCGCACCACCACGGTCCCGGCCAAGGTCATGATCAGCTCCGAAAGATCGCGGTCGCCCGCGAACAGAGGATTTTTCTTGGCGGCCTCCCAGGCGATGTTGATATCGAGCGGCAATTGATCGCGCATGGCGCCGGAGGCGTTGCCGAGCGTGCTTTGCCGTCGCCCTTGCGAACCGCAGCCATGGCGCGCCGCCGCGCGGTCGGTGAAGATGCCGCTGGAGTTGCCCAGATCCTCGCAGATCACCCGGCTGGCTGTTTCACTCCGTGGCCACAGCCCGCCGACGACGCCCTTGGCCGCCTCGCACGAGTTCATGTTGAACTGGTTGATGCGCTGGATCCAATCTTGCAACGTGCCGATCTGTTCGGCGATCATGGGCGAGATGGTCTCCAAGGCCAGTTTGAAGGAGTAGGCCACGGCGTTGTTGCCGATGGATTTCATCAAGGCCACCAACTCGTCGGAATTGATGAACGAAAACCCGCCCGCGAACAGATCGATGCCGCCGCACCCGGCCCGGTAGGACGGCAGGTTGACCGTGGCGATCGTGGTGTTGCGCGACGGCGTGCGCATGAACAGATTACCGCCGGTGTAATAGCCCGCCGTCTGGCCCATATAAGCCGAAGGGCCAGTGGCGTTGGACACCCCGATGCCGTCCCAAAACTCCGTCATGGCCCCGGCCACATCCGCACGCGCGGGGACGGCGAGGATCAGCGATGCCAAAAGAAGAGGCGCTGCAAGCTTCAGCGATATTGCGGGCTCTGCCCGTACCCGCCAAAGGCCTCGGGCCTTTGGAAACCACTTATTGTTCATGACTGGCCTCGATAGCTGCGGCGATCCGGCGCTCCAGGTGTGCGGGCGGCAGATAGCGTGATGTGATGGGCGCTAATGCGCCGGTGGTTTGGTCGAAAAGCGCGAGGAAGGGGACGCGCTCAATGCCCAGCGCTTGCGCCTGGCCATGGTCTTGAATGGTTCCGGGCCACTCGGAGAAGCGCCGGTCGTCCAGGGTGACGGGCAGCACTGCCAGACGGTAATGATCGGTGACGGCCTTGAGCGAAGCGGAAAACGCGCGGCTTGCCGCGCAGTCGCTCCGATAAACGAAGATCAACCCGAGCTGCTCGCTGGCCTGCACCGGCATTGCCAGTAAGCACAGAATTAGGGTCATGGTTTCCAAAGGCCACCGGGAGCGGGACCCGATCCCGGCATTTGAAAATCGGGGGACACCCCCGTGGCCCCCGAGGCCTTTGGTGGGTATGGGCAAAGCCCATGTTCGTCTACTCATCACCCACCCCCTTCGCCAAAATTCGTTCCAGTCTCACCCGGCAGAACTCGTGCAGGACGGCGGCGTCGCGGGTGGCGTCGAAGGGATCGCGTTCGCAGGCCATGCGCCAGTTGCGTTTGAGCCAGAAGGACACCGTGGGATCGCGGTCCAGTTCGTCCGGCGTTGGTGTTTGTGTGGGCGGGGTGTTGGGATCAGTAGTCATGGCCGACCTCCACTTGGGTCAAGACGTAGATGCGCCGCTCCAGCTCGTCGGCCGCCAGAGCGCCGAAGCCGATGGGGATCACGGTGTTGCGGGCGGTGTCGAACAGCGCCAGGGCGGGCAGGTGTTCGCCGGTGACGCCGAGGCGCGCGGCTTGGCCGGTATCCGTGACGGCGTTC
>JADGBG010000015.1:11762-17997 GCA_015231605.1 Alphaproteobacteria bacterium
GGCGGGCAGTGGCCTTTGAAGAAGTAGAAGACGCCGTAGCGTTCCGGCAACGCGGCGAGAACTTCGGCGGCGTCCTGTTTGCGGGCGTCCGACCAGGCGCGTTTGGCGAGCGCGCCGGTGGGGCGGACCAGATCGTAATCCAAGTCGGGGTTTTGCCACACGGTGCGCCGCCATTGATCGGAAAACACCGAGGCGCGGTCGAGCTGTTCGCGCTGGAAGCGGATGTAGGCGGCGACGTTGTCTTCCGTGGGATCGAGGATCGCCGTGGCCTTGAGGAGATCGATCTTGTCGCGGATCGCCTTGATGCGCTCGCGCGGGTCGGGCGTCGGCGTCGGCTTTGGCTCCGGCGCGGTTTTGGGTGAAGGCGGCGTTTCGGGTTGCGTTAACGGTTCCGTCTTCGCTGGATCGCAGTAGAAGTGCCAACCCAGCGTCCGGCAATCCTCACTCATCACCCCTGCGGCGCTGGCGGACGATGCGGTCAACAGAAGCACGGCGGTCAAAGCCCGTTTCATGGACGCCCCCCGTAGTAACTGTCGATCCGTTGCTTGACCTTCTCGTTCATGCTCGCCCCGCTGGGCGGATGGGCGGCGTTCAGCATGTCGCCGTAAATTTCCGAGAGATCGATGCGCGAGAAATCCACCCTCTGGATATCCTCGATGGACAAAGGGCGGCAGTCGGGCGCTTCGGCGCTGCCCCACCCCATGCCCAATTGCGCACGCGCCTGTTCCTGAAGCACACGGGCGAACAGGGAGCGGAAGGTGCAGTAGCTTTGCTTTTTGGTGACACAGCCCAGGATCGGCACCTTGTTGGCGCAATAATCGCCCACATGGTGGGCCAGCTTGGCGGCGCGGCGCTCGCCAAGGATTTTTTCCGACGACGAACAGCCGAACCAGTCGAGCAGCCAGCCGTCTTCCGAACAGCAGTTCTTGCTCCCAAGCGGCCAGCGCGAGCAGGTTTGGCCCTCGCCCCTGAACAAGGTGACGGCGTCGGGATCCTTCTCCTTGCCCATCTGGGTGAGTAAGCCCATCCAGGACGCGGCCTTGCCGAAGTCCTGGTTCGGCTCCGACGATCCCAAGCCGTCGCAAAGTCCGTCCGGGCAATAGAGCGCGCTGCCGCAACGAAGCGGGGTGGCGTCTCCGCGCTCCGGCGTGCCATCTGCGATGTCTTCGAGGGAAATCCCGCTGCCACTCTTGGCCGCCGCGCAGCGGAACGTGGCCGTCTCTTGCAAACAAACGCCGTCGGAATCCCGGCCCGTACATTCCACGCCGGTTTGCGTGCAGTTCGGATCGTCTGATAAGGGTGCGCAGGCGCCGCCCGGTTTGGCGTCGGGACAGGAATAGACGATGCGCTTCTCCCAGCATTCGCGGCTGATGGTGAAGCCCTGAACGGTCTGTTCGGCTTCGCCCACGGTGCACAGGGTGGAGACGGGAACGCAGCCGCCGGGCGCGGCTTGGGCCACGGGCGTAAGAAGCAAGAGAAGAACTTGGGCTCCGCCCAAACCCGCCAAGGGACTCAGTCCCTTGGAACCCGTGATATATAAATAGATTGGTTTCCAAAGGCTCATAGCCTTTGGTGGGTGCGGGCAAAGCCCGCGAATCACTTGGATAAACCTCCTCATCGGCAGGTCTCCTTCCACCGGTCGTCCCAGGCCTTGCAGCAGCGGCTGTCGGTATCGAGCTTGAGCCACAGGTTGCCGTGCGCCACGGCGTTGAGGCGCACGCGGAAGATGTTGAGGCCTTCCTTCAAATACGGGCGCAGGTCGAAGTTGAGGTTCCGAGACACCGGGCGGTTGATGATGTGGCAACCGCCACAGGTCTGGGGTTTTGTGTATTGCCGCCGGTCGAGATCGGTGAACACGGGCACGCCGTTGAAGGTGACTTCGACGAAGTCCTCGTATTCCATCCGCTCCAACACGAAGCGGCTGACGTCTTTGAGGCTGACGTCGAATTGCAGTTCGGCGACGTAGTTGTGCTCGCGCGTGGGGTTGCCGTGGTCGGGGATGGAATCGCGGGCGCGCTTGCCGATGTACATGTAGCGCGAGCCGTCGAAACTGAACGGCATGATGCCGGTGTGGGTGGCGACGAGCTGCATGCAAGCCTTGCTGACGTTGGTGCAGACCGGTTCCAGCACCTCGCGGCAGGCGTACTTGCTTTTGCTGGCCGGGGACGTGCAGGTATAGGTGTAGGCTTGCGTGGCCGCGCCCGGTGTGACGGTCCCGCCGGTGCAATCGCTATAAGCCCCTTCCATGATCGATACGAAGTCGCCGGGGGTCTCTTCCGGCGTCTTGGCGTTGTCCGCCCAGGTCTCGCGTTCGTCGATGGGCACGTCGGGACGGCCGATGAAGCCGTCGGTGACGGTGCGTGCGGCCTTGCCGTCGGGGCCGGTGCCGGTGAGCGCGCGTGTCTCCGCGTCGCCGTACATCTGCCCGTGGGCGTATCCGGTCTCCGGTGGGGTGGTCCCCTGATAGCCGGGCACGACGGACGGATCGGACAGGGGGTCGGCGTTCGCGTCCGTGATGGCGCCGAAGGCAAGCAGAAGGGCGGCGAGGAACATGCCTGTTCTCATGGCGCCCTCCGCAAGGTGTCCAACAGGGTTTGCGCGAGGGGGCGGTTGTCGCCCTCGCGCGCGATGGTCTCCAGGGCGGCGGCGAGGCTCATGTTGCCCGCGATCTTGTCCGGAACCGTTTCGCCGACGACGACGAAGGCCGGGACGGTGGTGACGCCGTGCTCGGCGAACAGGCGGGGATCGACCGAGAGACCGGGGCCGTGTTCGCGGGAGAACTTGCCCATACGAAGAGCCGTTTCCTTGAAGCTGTTGTCGACCAGACCGCGCAGCACGGTCACGCCGCCCGCCCGGGCGGTCTGTTCCAGGACGGCCTTCAAGCTGTCGTCCGGCATCGAGAACGACACGAAGGCGAGCAGGGCGGGTTTCGTGGGGCTTGCCGGCAATGCGGTGGCGGCGCGGCTTCCCCAGCCTTCGCGCAACAGGGCGTCGGCGTCGCGCGCCGCGTTGTCCAGCATCCGTTCGATCCAGGCATCGTCGATGTTCTGGGCCCCGGCGTCTTGAGGGACAGCAGGAACGACGAACGCCAATAAGAAAAGCAGGGTCATCCGGCACAGCAATTACGTTTTCTCCAGATCAGGAAGCCGAAGTCCTCGCCGGTGAGCGGGATTTCCTTGCCCGCTTCGTAAGGGACCGAGGACCGGCCCAAGGGATTGCAGGCAAACGGGCCTGAGGTGGCGGCGACCGGGTTGGTCTGTTGGGTGCGCCATTCGGTTTTCTTGAGCACCGGGCGCGGCACCTTGCGGCACAAGGCCTCGGTGCCCGACGAGCCCAGCAACACGAATTCGCGGCCCAGCTTGTAGGCCATGCGCTCGGTCGTCATCAGCGCCGACTGGATCGATCCCACATGGCCCGAGACGTTGCCGCCCAGCGGATACATGGACCCTTGGCAGCCGCCGCACCAAAAGAGCGAGTCCAGCGGCAGGTGGGCCGAGGCGGCGATGCAGTCCGCGGCGCAGGCCGCTTGGGCGGCGGGGTTGGCGAACAGCACCGCTTCGGGGTTGAGCAGAAACGTTAGTTCGTCATCCAGCCACAGGGGATCAAGCTCGGTGATGTAGGCGATGTCGAAGCTGGACTCGGTCATGCAGAGCGAGTCCGTGAACAGCTCCAACAGGGCGTAGACCGGATAGACGTACCAATGCAGGTGCCAGTTGGCGTTGTGGGTTCCGCCCCCGCCGCTTGAGGTTTTGGTCTGTCCGGCGCCGATCCCGGCGTCCAGTTCCAGCCCGCCGAGATTGACGAAGCAATAGGGCCGCTTGGTCACGTCCACCAGCCTTGCCGGTTCCCAAAACCCGATGGTGATGCCGATGCGCACGAACGGTGGAACGGTAGTCGGGCAGGCGCAGAGAAGGGTGTCCGGGTTTGGCGGATCGGGGCGTTCGTCGAAGACGGTGATCGGCCCGATGGAAATGGGGAAGATGCAGTCCCAGCAGATATCCGTGATGGGATTGACGAAGTTGCCGGTGCAAACCCCGGCTTTGCTGTCTTGTGGCGCGACGACGGTTAAAACCAGGGCAGCGAGAAGGCAGAGAACGGCCTTGCGAAAAATAACTATCTGTTCTATAAAATAACCAATAGCAAGGTTGGTCGCATGGACGTATTTATCAAAAAAGTCGCGGATAAAAAGCTGCGCTCTTTGCCCCCTAAATTGGAGCAAAGCATCCGTGAGGCGATTAACAAAATCGCCGAAGATCCAGAGCGAACGGACCTGGATATCCGTCCCTTGTCGGGGCAACCCGGCTATCGGTTGCGGGTCGGTGGCTGGCGTATCCTCTATGTCTTGGAAGAGACCGGCCTGACCGTCAAAGTCGTTGCTTCCCGTGGAAGCGCATACAAGGCCTGATGAGCGAGGCTCTGAAGTACGAGGTCCTGAAATACGAGGAGCGTGAAAATGAGCAAACTGCAGATTATTTACCAAGGTGGCAAGCCAGCTTTTGCGGTCGTTCCGTGGAAGCAGTACGAGTTTTTCAAGAAGCACGTCGATGAAGCGGACCTGACGGACGAAGAGCTTATGACGCTGGCGGATCTTGAAGACGATGAGGTCATTCCGATGTACGTGTCGGAACGATTGAGCGCGGGCGAACATCCGGTGAAGGTGTTTCGGGAATACCGAAACATGACGCAAAAGGAACTTGCCCAAAAGGCCGGTATCAGTCCCGAATACGTTTCGCAGATCGAGGGTGGTAAAAAACAGGGATCGATCGATACGCTGAAAGCCATTGCCGAGGCCCTGGCGCTCGACCTCGACGATTTGGTGTGAGGCTTTTGCCCCATGGCCGGGATGGAACCGAAATCGCCGCCAAACGTTGGGGGTTTTCCGTTGGATGACGAAAGTCATTTGACGGACGAAGAACTTTACGACTGCGCCAAGCGCCGGTTGGCGGCGGGAGAGGACGCACTGGTCCCCGCCGCGTTCGCCAACCGTATCATCGACGGCGAAAACCCCGTGCGTGTCTGGCGCGAATACCGCGAGCTGAGCGTGAAGGACCTGGCCGCCAAGGCCGGGATTAGCGCGGCCTACCTGTCCCAGATCGAGGGCGGCAACCGGGAGGGCTCGGTCGCCACCATGAAGGCGCTGGCGGCGGCGCTCGATCTCGACCTCGACGATTTGGTTTAAGCCGGTCATCGCGCACCTTCCCCGCTCTTCTTGTTGAGCGGAAACTCTCGAATGCGCAAACGCCGCCCGTCCTGGGCGACGGAGGCCGGAACCGCCGCGATCTGGAAGCGCCGGGTGAGCAGGCCCTTTTGATCGAAGTAAAGCGGGCGCTTGTGTTCGCGCATCAGGGCCGCGACCGGCCCGGCGACCAGCACGATCTTGGCGGGATGCTCAAACGCCAGAGCCCAGGCCACTTGGGCCTCGTCTCGCCCGTCGACGAACAACAGGTCTTTCGAGAGCGTCACGTAATCCAACGGATTGATGCGCGTGCCTGCCTTGGCGATGAGGCGGCCCTTGTCATCTCGGATGTCTTCGGTAACGCGAATGCTCGGATCGAACAGACGCGAGCGGTCTTCAAGCGCTGGGGTCACGCCCGCGACCGGCGGGGGCGTCTCCACATAGGAACGGACCCGGCGCTCCGTATCCTTCTGCCATGCGTCCAAGCCACCGTTCCCGGCGAAGGCGGCGGCCTTGGCTTTGAGGTGCGCCAGCAGATCGGTCTCGATGATCTCCCATGTGTGTCCGCGCACGCCCAAGTTCTTGGCCAAGGCTTCAGAACAGGGGAACGGCGCGGCCAATGACGCGAGCGTCAGGCACAAGGCCGATGCTTTGATAACGGCTGTCATAACTGTCTCGATGGTTGGCGTGAACGAAGATGAACCCCGGCCCAATGACGCCGGGTGCGATGGGATGAAGAGGCTCGCCACGGCGCGATACGGTCTTGGCGACCCCGACGGGCCGTCCATCGACCCAAACGGCGCGGCCTTCCACGCGGATGTCGTCGCCGGGTAAGCCCGCGACCCGCTTGACGAAGGGATACCCGCTCTTCACCGCTTGGGGCGGATCGAACAGGACGTAATCGCCCTTGCCTGGGGTCACGCCGAGTTGGACCAGGAACACGGACTGCGGCAGGCTCTCGGTCTCGTTCCAGGCCAGACGGACATGCCCGCGCAGCCAGTGAACGCCAAGGGCCGCCAGGACAAGAACCAGCATGCCGGTAAGGGCGATGCGGTGGGC
>JADGBG010000015.1:18097-25275 GCA_015231605.1 Alphaproteobacteria bacterium
GGCAGGATGATCATGCGCTGGCGTGCGGCAAGACCTTGCAGGGCGCGGTCCAACTCGCGGGCGAAGGTTTCCGTGCGGGCGCGTTTGTCGTCGTCGGAAAGATCGCTCTCGGCGGTCCCGGCGATGAAGGCCTGCACGATCCCACCCAGATCGACGGTGACCAACCGGGGCGTTGGATCGTACATCCGCCAAACGAACATCGCGGCGATGTTGGCCCCGATCAGCAGAAGCGCGATCAGGAACCCCCGGATCAGGGTGCGCAGGGTGGAAGATGAAGTAGGATGCGAGGGGGCTTGGGATAATAAAGGCATGGATCAGGTTCCTCCGGCAGAATGTTCGACCGCTTCGGCCAGGGACATGCCCTCGGCTTGCAAGCGGCGGATGGCCTCGAAGTCTTCGGCTTTGGACGAGTAGAGCTTGACCGAGAAGGGATCGAGCATGAGACGGCCGATGGCGTAGCCGCCGGGGCCGAGGATCATCACCTCGGAATATTGAGAGCCGGAGCGCTTGAGAGACTTCATGTCCCGCTCCATGGCTTCGTCGACGGCGATACGGCCCGAGTTCTTGAGGAAGTTGATGCTGTCGGCCTTCTGCGCCAGGAAGCAGATCCAGTCGGTGTTCTCATACGACGCCAGGGCGGCGTCGTTCTTGTAGTAGTCGTTGACCGTCTGGGTGCCGGTGATCAGCGCGCCGTTGTACTTGCGCGCGCGCCGGGCCAGACCCTCGATGAAGATTTTCGACGCCGGGCCGTGCAGCAGATCCCAGGCCTCGTCAATGACGATGGCGCCGCGGCGTTGCCGGTCGCCGTGATACATGGCGTCCGACGCCAAAAACATCATCATCATCATGACCAGACCCTGAAGATCCTTGCGGGTCTTGATGCCGGACAACTCGAACACGGTCAGGTGGCTGCCGATCTTGAGGGTGCATTGGCCGTTCCAGTAGCGTTCGTAAATGCCGCCGCGCATGCACGGGCGCAGCATGTGGGAGAGATCGCGGATGCGCTTGTCCTTGCCGCCTTCCAAGGCGAGGCCGACGTCGTTGATCTCGCCCGCCGTACCCTTGGCGCGCCACACTTCGGCGACGGCGCGCTCGATGTGCGAGTTCTCGTAGTCGTCGGTCTCGGACTTGGTGCGGCACATCTGCTGCACCAGGCCGCAGATCATCGAGAGCGCACCCTCGCGGTATTCGGGATCAGATTCGAAGGCCTGATCGTCGACAATGGAAAACGGGTTGAGGCAAATCTCACGCTCGCCGGAAAACTCCACGAAATCCCCGCCCTGCAACAGGCACGAGTTCATGAAGGAATAGCCGTCGTCAATGACGATGACCTGACCGCCCGCGCCCGCGACCGAGGCTACCAATTCCTGCATAAACACCGACTTGCCGGACCCGGACTTGCCGATCACCGCGACGTTGTAGTTGCCTTCCTGGTTGGCGAAAGGATCCCAATAAAACGGCTGGCCGCGCCGCCCGATCAGCAGCATGCAGGGCGAGTTCATGCCCTTCCATTCGCCTTGCAAGGGGGCCAGATTGGCGCAGGTCCAGGTGACCAGGGTCTTGGTGCGCCCCAGCCGCGCCAGTTCGGCGGTCATGCCCTCGGCGGGGAAGAACGGCATGGCACTCAGAAACGATTGGAGCTGCACATAGCGGTCACGGGTGAGCCGCCAGCCGTTGGCCTTATAAAGGCTGCGCACGGCTTGTTCGGCCTCGTCGCCGGTGCGCAAGGGCGCGTAGGTGATGATCTGGTAAAAACAGCGCGCCAGCTTGTGGCCTTCGCGGACCTTTTGCGAGATGTACTGCCACTCGCGCGCCTGTTCGCGGATCATGGGCAGGAAGCGGGCGAGATCGGTGTCGGCCTGTTGGGTGGAGCGCGCCGCCTTGAGGTTGGCGCGCGTGCTGTCGGACGTGTCGGTGCCGACGGTGAACGACAGGGTTGCGAGGAACGGGCAGGGGATGCGCTGGAAGTCCGAGTAGGGCGAACCGATCAGGTTGCCGCCCTGCCACTGCGCCCACACCTCGGGCCAGTTCTGCACCGAAAGGCAGCGCACGTCGTGGGTGCCGGAAAACACCAACCGCCACGGATGGACGGAGATGGAATTTTCTCCTTGGGAGAATTGCTGGTGCAAGGGATCGAGGCCGCGCCATTCCACCGGCTCGCGGCGATCTTCCTTCAAGGGGAACAGCCACTCATCGACGATGGCGAGGAACGCTTCCGGACCTAAGGCCTTGGCGGGGGTGCCCAACCCGCTCATGGCGGTGAGCAGGTTGCGCCGGGCGGCGGACAGCGTGCCACGGTTTTTCTCCAGCGAGCCCGGCATGGAGCCGCAGACGAAGATACGGAAGTTGCGCAGCAGGTGCGCCGTGCCCGGCAGCGGCGATGTCCAGCCGCCGCCTTCGAAATAGCCGGTGCGCTTTTCTGCCAGCATGCGGTAGACCTCGGGCGCGCCGTCGCGCGCGTCGCGCCAGCCGTCCAGAATGCTGCCCACATGGGGCGATGCCCAGCACATGATCTGCAACGACGAGCGGTCAGGCATGTTGTCGGAGAACGCCGCCGTCAACAGGCTGATGGTCTGTTCGGTGGCGCCCGTGAGCGGTGCGACCTCCAGCATGAAGCCGCAGGACGCGCGGTTGACGAACAGGCCGCTTTGCTCGTCGAAGGCCCGGTAGGGCAACAGGCCGACGATGGGCTCGTCCACCGGCGGTGGGCCGTGGGGCTCCAGGAACCGCTCGTCGGTAAAAAGCATGCTGATCTTGCGGTTGAGGGCGTCGAGCACGGTCATGGCGTTTCCGTTCCGCTCTGGTCGTTCCCGGTTGCGTGTTCCGGGTTGGTGGGGAACAGATGCTCGGGCGCGATCCGCCAATCCGCCGGGCGCATGACCACATGGACGAACCCGCCCTCGTGGTAGTGCCCGCCGCCATCGACGAAGGGATAGAACCAGACCTTGGCCAGTACTTCGGTTTCCCGTACCCGTGTTTTTGGCACCCGCGTTTCCGGCACGCCACCGACCGTCCCGACGGGAAGCGCTTCCGGGAGGGCGGAAGCGTCCCCGCCGGGAACGGCGGCCCCAGGGGAGGGAGGGGGCAAGGGAACGAGAGGCGTAACGTGGATGGCGGTGTCCGCACGGGCGTCGGCTTCGCCGATGGTGGCGCAAGCCAGGCCTTGCTGGGCCGGGCAATCCCATTGGCCGCTGACGTTGGGGTTGCCCGCCGCGCAACCCGCAAGCGAGAGGATGAGCACGATGGGAGAAAGGCGCGTCATTGGGCGGCCTCCTTCAGCCAGGCGAGCAGGGCCTCAGAGCTTTTCAGTCCGGCGGCGGTGACGCCGTCGCTGCGCACCAGGAACGGCGTTCCGGCGATCCCGTGTTCGGCGGCGAAGGCGTTGGTGCGTTCCAGAGCATCCGTGACGCAGGGGGTGGCGGGCGGCGTGTCCAGGGCGTCCTCAAAGGCTTGGTGCAGCGCCGCCGCTTTATCCGTCGCGCACAGCACCGCCTTGGTCGGCGCGGTGGAACGCTCCCACAAGCTCATCAGGTAAGTGTGCGTCTCGACCTCGGGCAGCCCCTTGATGGTCTCCGCGAGGCGACGGCAGTAGGGGCAGTTCACGTCGGCGAAGACGGCGAGCTTGTAAGGCGCGCCCGCGTTCTCGACGATGGCCGCATCTTTCGGCAACAGGTTCCAAGGAATGGACGCCAGCGGCGCATCGACGGATTTGTCCGTTTGCACGGTGAACTGGAGTTCGTCCCGGCGCTTGGCCGTCAGGTCTTCGTGGCTCTGCAAGTCGTAGAGCGTTCCGATGAGGGCGTAGCGCCCGCTCTTCTCGACGTAGAGGAGGTTGTTGCCGGTGACCAGTTCGTAGAGGCCCGGCAGGATGCTTTCCCGAACGGAGGTGATTTCCGTGTTCGGCAGGGTGGTTTCCAGCGCGGCGCGTACGTCGTCCAGGTCGTCCGCCCAAACGGGGGATGTGCAAAAGAGCAGTGCGGCGGTGGTCCCACCGGTTATCAATCGTGAAGGGGTCATCCGTTGGTTCCTTTCGTTTGTGCGGACCTGGGCGCGATGGCGGCGTCGGGGGTCAGGGTGACGCCCGCGATGAACACCAGTTCGACCTTGGTTCCGGCCTGCATGACGATCACCGGCTGGTACTGTTCGGCGCGTTTGACCAGATAGTCGGAGACCTTGCTTCCGGCGGCGTCCAAACCCTGACCGAGGCCGCCCTTGACGATGTCTTGAATCGGTTGCGCGGGGGTGGTGACGCCGGTTGTTGTGGTGAGCGTGTCCGGTTGCAGGGATTGGGCGGTCGCGCCGCCGATGCCGCCGATGGCTCCGGCCAGGAAGGACTGGGCGACCAGCGCGCCTTCGCGGCTGACCACCTGACCGCGCACCCCGGCTTTGCCCGCGCCCGCCATATAGCCTTGGACGGCGGTCTCGAACACCTCGCCTGGACGGCGCGCGCAGGTCATGGTTTGCAGGCGCACATAAACCTTCTCCGACGACAAATCGCCAAACGCCGCGCCGGTGACCGTGCAGCCACTTAGATCGGCGGTTTGCTTGGTCCCGCCGAGGGCTGCGGTCACCGCTGGACCGGTGATGCGGAACAGCACCGGGCGGGGATCGGCCTGGGCGTTCACGCCGACGGCGGCATCGACGCCGCCGATCACTTCCGCCGGCGCGTAGGCCCCGGCGGGCACGTAGCGATCGAGCGGTTTGGAGCCGCCTTCGCGGGCGCCCAGGTTGAAATGGATCAAGGTGCTCGATGACGCGCCATTGCTGTTCGTCGCGCCGGTCGCCGTGGGCGAGCCCAGGTCCGTGCGGCGGCGGATTTGCGGGGCCAAGTCATTGCGGACCTGTTCGAAGGGATTGCGGGGCGCGGCGGCGGGAAGGCTGGGTTCTACTCCCGGGGCGGCTTTTGCTTCAAAGGACGCTTGCCCTTCTTGGTTTTTTTGCACCGCCTCGATCTGTCCGCGCAGCCGTTCGATCTCCTGCGCCTGGGCGTCGATGGCGGAATTGGCGTTATCGGCCATGTTGACGTTTTGCTGGGAAAGTTCCGCATTGTCCTGTTCCAGTTTCCGGCGTTCCGCTTCGAGGCGCTTGAGGCGACCCTCCATGGCGGCCATCCGCTCTTCCGAGATGTCCAACCAAGACCGTTCCGCCCGCGCGCCGCGCGTCAGGTCGGCGACGATCCGGGTGGTCTCTCCGTCCGCATTCTGGATCGGCGTGGAGGGCGTCGAGCCGTCCGAGAGGAACCACAAGACCCCCGCGCCGACGATGGCGGCGCTCACGCCTAACGCGGCCTTTTGCCGGTTGGTGGCGCGTTGTAGGAGTTCGTTGGCCCTTTTTGTGGTGCCGGGCGTCTTCATTGTGCGCCTCCCACACGGCGACGGACCACGTAGGCCGTGACGCTCTCGTCCGCGCCGAGGATGCGGGCCGGAAGCCACACGGCGGCTTGACCGGGGGCGAACAGATCGCGCTCGGTGAGTGTCACTGCGTCCGTTCCGGTGTTGCGGACCTGCACCGCCATACCCTGCAATGCCGTGCCGGTGACTTCGAAGGTCTTGAGGATCGACAAAGCGCCTTGGCGTTCGGCCTCGTCTTGGATGGGTTTTCTTACGTAACCCGCAGGCGGTGGGATGATCCCGGCGGTGGCCTTCATGACTTCGATGACCGAGGCATGGATCGGCGTTTGCGCTTCCCAGGCCTGGGCCTCTGCGCTGCCCGCGAGCGCGTCGGCGTTGCGGATCAAGATCTGTTCGGACGGCACGTTCTCGGGCACCAGCAGGAGTTGGTAGGTGAAGCCCTTTTCCGTGGCGATGAACAGGTTCAACGGCTTTACGAGCGGCGCCACGGTGGGCTTGATGTAGATGTCGCCGGAGACCTCGTCGTGGGTGATGTCAACGTCCGGATCGCCGTTGACCATGCGGATGCGGTCCTGGGTGAGCGCGATGCGGCTGATCTCGCCCGCCGAAACGGTGGCCGTGACTTGGGCCCCGTCCACGCCTTGCTTGATTTGCAGGGCGTGAGCGGGGGCGGCCATGGTGGCGAGCACAGCGACGGTCGCAGCAACGGTCATGGGGAGAAGGGCGAGGCGGGCGTGGTTACTCATGTGGTTTTTCTTCCTCGAACTGGCTTAAGGACAGGCGTCCGGCGGCGTTCACGAAGCCGATCCGGTAGGTCACCGCTTCGCTGTCGACCTGGGATTCCCCGATGAAGCTTTTGAGCACGCCGGTGATGCGCACCGTGAGCGCGCGCGTGTCTGCGGTGACGGTGGTGGGATAGAAAGCGGTGGCGAGCTTGCGGGCTTTGATATCGCCGAGCCACGTATCGAAGGCGCGCTTGAACTGGCCGTAAAAGGCCGGATGCGCGATCTTCAAGATGGCGTCCTGCACATAATCCGTGGTGCCGGGGTGGACGTTGAGAAACGTCAGCGCCACGTCGCGCGCCATGTCTTCCAGATAGGCGGCGTTGACGCGCTCGCCGGTCACATAGACCCGCCCGGCGGGCGACGGCACCATGACCACGGTTTCGCGCTTGGTCAGCACGGCCAGCCCCAACAGCACGTTGACCGAAAGGCTCAAGGCCAGTCCGGCCAGCAGCAGATTGCGCCAGACCGTGACGTTGTGCAGATGCGCGTTGTGTCCGGCCAAATCCATCAGACGTATCTCCGCACCGAGGACGGCGGCGTCGCCTTGAAACGGAACACGTTGGGGAAGAACCAATAGAGCGCGTAAAGGCCCAAATTGGCCTGGCCTTTACCCTTAACTCGGCGCAAAAACAAAAACCCGCCGATCCCGACGCCCGCGCCGATCAGAAGATAGCCGCTCAGCATGCCGCCGATCGTCGGCCCCAGCATGACCAGGGCCTCGTCGACCGTCCAGAACATCCAGCGTTCCGGCTCGTCCAGGCGTTTGGGGATCATGTAGGCTTCCATCGTCGCGGGCCCTCTCAGATCAAAGCGGAGATGGACGAGGTGACGATGGGCAGCCCGTACCCGGCGATGGCGCCGACGCCGAATGCGCCGATCACCGCCCAGATGTTGAAGCGGATCACCGACGCCGCCAGCGCCGCGACCAGACCCAGCCCGGCGGCCAACTTGCCGCCGCCGCCTTCGACCATGTCGGTCATGCGGTTGTTGACGGCGGAAAATTCGGTGCCGCCGGCTTGCGAATCGACGATGCCGGCAATAT
>JADGBG010000015.1:25307-29494 GCA_015231605.1 Alphaproteobacteria bacterium
CGATGGCGACACCGGTGAAGCGGTTGGCGTGAACCCGCATGGCGGGAGAGGGGCGAAGCCCCCCTTGCAGACAAAAAATACGAGACGTGAGCATGTTCGCTCTCCCCTTCCTTGGGCGGTTATGGCCTAAGGAAAGGCGAGAAAATGCGCTCTGTCAAACTAAAAAAATAAGCAAAAACAATAACTTAAAGCAATTTCAGGCATCTTGCGATATCATTAAATCAGCCCAGACAATTCCAGCTACGGCGATTTTTTTTTACGCCGTGTCGTCCGGATGGAGGACTGCCCAGGTGAAAATCGGCCGCCCCAACAGCAGAAAGTTTTTATAAGTTTGATTCAGTTTTTAGGGCCGGATTGGCGACGCGAAAACAAGGCGTTATCGGCAATGTTGCGCCTGATGGTACGAACATCTGCGCCCGATGGTACGACTCCCGTGCGCCCGATAGTACGAACGCAAAAACGAGTTTTGCACAGGGTTATGAGTCGGTGCGCGCGGGGTTATCCACAGACGTGTGGATAAGAGGCGGAGGGGCGATTGATCAGCGACTGTCCGATTTGGACAGTATCGTGGTTGAAGAATCCGGGCTTAGCGTTGACCGACCCCAATGAAAGCAAACAGCGGGTCGTAATCTCCGCCGTCTGCCGCACGGAGCGCGGCAATATATGCCTTGCGCCGCTCATTGTCGGCTTGAAGATCAAAGCCGTCCACCCATTCGATGGGCGGGTGGCCGAATTGCTTTTCGAGGAAGGCGTCGGCGGCTATGCGGGCATGACGGCCATTGCCGTTCGGGAACGGGTGTATCTGCACGAGGCGGTGATGATATCGCGCGGCTGCTTCCAGCGGCGGATAGACGTTATGCTCGGCCTGATATCGCACGTCGTCCAGCAATATGCGAAGCTGCACGGCGATATGAATGGGGTCGATTCCGATATTCTTTTCCGTCAGCCGGTATGTCCCCGCCCACTTCCACACATCGCCGAACAGACGTTTGTGCAGGGTGCGAATGAAGGCGTCGGTCAGCACGTCCATGCGGCTGCGGGCCAGCCATTGCAGGCCCTGTTCGATATTGGCCTGCTCCAGTTCGTCAAGCTGGCCGCGTGTCGTAATGTGCCGGAATTTGAGACCTTCGAGTTCGTCAGGGTCGAGGGGGGTGGCCCCAATCGGTTCCTTGAACATCAGTTGTCCTCCCAGAAACCGGGAGGCGTGGTGCGCATCAGTTCAAGGGTCAGCCGGTCGATCTCCTGCTTGCTGTGCTCTGCGGAAAGAGACTGGTTTTCAAGGGCCATGTGCCCGCTGGCCCGCTTGACCAGTTTTTCCGCCTTGCGGCGCGCCTGTGCGCGAATTATGTCCTCTACCTTGTCGTCCGGTACAATGGCATAGACAAAACGGCCGCCAAGCGCTGAGGCCAACTTCTCCATCTGATTGAGGGTGATCGCACCTTCGGTTTCGTTGCGTTCGGCCTGGTGGATCGCGGCGCGGGTCACGCCCATGCGCCGCGCGAGCCCAGCCCCGGACATTCCGAGCGCCTTGCGCAGGCTGGCAATCCAGCCTTCAGACGGAGTTTCGATGCCGTCAAGCTGCGTGGCGGCCCGGTCCACCGTCGCGATATACTGCCGTCTGGCGGTTTCCTTGACACTCATTTGGACATCCGATGTTAAACGTTATGTCGTTGAACGTATAGTATACGATGGACGTATTTTATATTTATGTCAATTAATAAACTGACATAAATTATGTATGCGTCAATATATTAATTTACGAACATAAAAAAATAGTAAATCTTTTAATATCCACTTTAGACGCGGCGTCGCTCTGTAAAAGGCGGGGCGATTGATCAGCGATTGTCCGATTTTGAAAGCGCCGCGAGGAACGACGGTTCCAATTCCGGCTCGTCCCACTTGTCGGACACGGTCGCCCAACGCGCCATCCAGGCTTGGAGGCCCGGATCGTCGATGTGCAGGAGAAAGGTATAGAGGCGGTTGACGACCTCTTTCATCAACGCCTTCATTTCTTCGTCGTCGATATGGGATACGTCGGCCCAGGGTATTTTCCGTCCCTGGGCGTCATGGACGAAAACGTCGGAATAGTCGCCGGTCTCACTGATGGGGGAGCGCCCGGCGTGGATAACCTCCATCGTTTCAAGGAAACTCTAAAACCTCAACTCAGCCCGGATTTGACCGGCGGTGTCGGGGGTGCCTGCGGTGGTCATGTTGTGGGTCAGGCCGAACTCAGTGCTGAAATCACCACCAGGGCTGTTGAATTTCAGGCCGGTGCCGAACATTTGTCCGCTGTCGGGGTTGAAGTTGGATTTGATGTAGGGCGATGCGATGCCGAGCTTGCTTTCGCCCTCGCCGCCAACACCGAAGTTATAAGCGATCAGGCCGCTGACGGTGTATTCCTTGTAATCGTCGCGACCGACCTGGCGTTCGCCTTCGATGGAGCCGCTGAGGCCTGTTTCGCCCGAGGCAATGCGCAGGCCTCCGCCCAGATTGAATGCGCCCTTGTCGCCGTTGGTTTCATCGGTGAAGTCGTGGACGTAATCGGCCTTGGCAAAGGGTTGCAGCGTCGTGCCCTGAGCGTCAAAGCTGTAAGCGGCTTCAATGCCGGGTTTGATCTGGCGGGTATCGCTGGTGGATTTGGCGACCGCCGTACCGTCGCTTTCGGTGAAGGCATCCACGGTCTTACGGGAAATCAACACCGCCATCTTCGCTGTCAGGTCCAACGGCATATCCTTGCTGGGCGTATATGCATACGACCCGTTCAGCGATGCAAACCACATGTCGCTATCGGTGTTACCGGTCACCGTCGTGTCACGGGTGCGATCCACATCGCCCATGCTGTACCCGGCGATGGCGGACAGAGTCACACCGTCCATGGGTTGATACATAGCGTAAGGCGATACGGTCCAATTCGTTTCGTCGTAGGTGCCGGAATTGAACGTGGTGGTCAGGTCGGTTTCCGAATAGCCCATGGAAACGCCTGCAACCAACTCAGGACGGAAGCGATAATCCAGCCCCATGTTATAGCCCCAGACATCACCATCATACCGGCTGTCATCACCGGTGCGATTTCGGGTGTTGTCAACGGACGTGAAGGAACCATGCCCCCAAACGGTATAGGGGCGATCACCGAGTGCGCCACGACGTTGCTGAATACCTTTAAGCGGATCCTGCTCATCGCCAGCCGCCGCCAATACCATCTTTGATGTGTCAAAAGACGCCAACATGGCGATGTCGCGCATGGTCGCGCCCCGAGAGGTCGAGCGTCCGTCTGTCAAATCCGTTTGGGTGAAGCCCATAGTTGGGGCAAAGCTCGTCGATGACGATTGCTGTGTATCGTCATCCCCGGAAGCCGCTGCCGAGGCTATACGCGCGCCAACATTCTTTCCTACAACTGCAGACTGAGACCGAGAAATTGATGCTTGTAACGCTTGTAACGCGGAGCTTGTGCTGGCAGAAGTGATCGTCACGGATGCACTTGTGATATCAAAAGTAGTTGCTCCCCCAGCAATCGTATAATCAACCGTCATTTTTATAGTTTCGCTACTCGTAGTGTATATTGTAACGGTTGCTGTTTCCGAAGCATCCGAAGCTCTAGAGGTTGTACAAGCATCTCCGGCAGCTGCGCTAAACCCACCAATCGTACAACCTTGGTGGCCAGTTGCACTGTTTGTTCCACCTGAATTAACGCTAAACTGCTCTACTCCTACAGGTCCAATATTGAAATCTATGCCAACCCTATTGCTAATCCCGATAACCCCGATAAACCCGGTGTCGTAAATAACGCAAGTATTACTATCTCTAATAAATAACACTCTACTGTCAGAATTTATTGTTTCAGTGCCAGTACACGTAACCGTCTCCGCCTGCGCATCCGATGGGGCCACAATTGATGCTGTGGCAACAAACAGAGCCACTACAAGGACCATCGACATTCTGACGATATCAAAATTTTTAAACGAATGCATTTTCTGGTCTTACCCCGCAAATTGACACACGCACCCGATTCGGGGCGCATATTCAATTGGATGTGGTTTTACGTAACATACGCGGGGGGGGGGTAAAGCCCTATTTGCCTGCTACAGTAGATTGCACCGGAAATATATCGTATGTTTGGCGACGGCAGCGGCGTTGGCCGAATCCGTGAACGATTTCTTCGGATTGGTCAATTTCCGGCGATCCGGTGG
>JADGBG010000015.1:29518-38229 GCA_015231605.1 Alphaproteobacteria bacterium
CAGATATGGGGGGGGGCGGAGAGTGGATCAAGCGAATAAGCGGCGTCTTTTCACTCGCAAATCGGTTGTTGCGGCGGATTGGTTGTTACCCTGACGCTCATGGGCGTTCAGGCGCTCATCCTTCACGGAAAGTTTTTCGCATCCTACATCATCCAGCGCCTTGACCTTGGGTTATTTTTGAAAAACGAGGCCTTCACCGACCCCCGTCGCCCACGGGGTGATCGTGCTGTCCTCCCTGTTTTATTTCGCGCTGTTCGTGTCCAGGTGTAAATTCCGGAGCAATACTCCCCCACGAAAACGGTAAGGTTTTCTGATTATAGCGGCGCAAAAGTGCGCCACTTTGTGGTCTTGTTTTTGCATGAAAGGCCGGGGATGTATTCAGTGGAGATTAACTGTTGGCTACAAAAACATCAATTTGGGCACGTAGTTATGTGCAGAAGTTGAAGACATTCCCGATCCCGCCGGTCCCGCGTAAGGGTCAGTTCGTATCCTGGAACACTCTGCTTTTCCACGATGCGGCGCAGATCGAGCGCGAAGTCGGAATAGCGCGCCAGGCTGCCGCTTTTCTCGTACAGCGTTTTAAAAGTGAAGCCCCAGCCTTTCTTGCTGCGACCGCCGTGTTTGCGGGCGAGGCGGTAGAGCCAACGCTCGATCCCGCCGGTAAGGGTGAAGTAGGCGGGGTCAATGGCGAGTACTAGGCGTTCGTTGACGATGCCCTGATAAAACCAATCGGGCAGGATGATCTCCATGCCCCGGGTCGCGCCGCCGACGGTCAGTTCGCTCCATTCGTTGATCCAACTGAAACGGTGCAGGCGCCTCGCTTTGCGTTGCCGTCCGCTTGGTGTGTCCGAGGCTGGAACCTCGGCGCGCAGATTGGTTTGCACGGTGGTCGATTGCAGGCGGTCGAGCGCGGCGCGGAACCGCTCATACCCCAGCTTGCCCGTGGGGCGGCCCGCGAAGCGCAGGAACTGGTGCGGCATGAAGCGGATGAGACGCGAAGTCGGCGCGCCCCGGTTGCGGGCGTCCATGATCTGGCTGGCCGCCCAGATCAGCACGTCGGCGTCCCAGATGGTCGCCATGCCGTATTCGGCGACGGCCTCGACGCGGATGGTCACGCCGTCGCGGTCATAGAGCAAAGGCTTGATGCGCCGCCCCTTGGCCAGTGAGAAGAACGGAAACGCCATCAGGTCCTGGTAATCGCGGATGCCGGATGGTTCGGGGATACACGAGAACAGATCCAGTTGTCGCCGCTCCGACGGCGAGACGCGGCGCATTACGCCCCGGTTTCGCCAGTGAAGCTGCGCTTGCGTTCGTCGATCCAGGCGTCGAGATCGGCGCGATCGTAAACCACCCGCCGTCCGGCCTTGGCGTATATGGGCCCTTCGCCGGTGACCCGCATGCGGTTCAAGGTGCAGGGGCTCAGGCCCACATACCGGGCGGCCTGCTTGGTGCTCAGGTATCGGGGCGCGTGGTGTTCGGTGTCGTTCAGGCTCATCGCTTGCTCCTCCATGTGCGTTGGGGCAATTCAAGCGATGAGGGGCGAAAGCCGATACGGTCGAAAACACCGTGCGTGAAAACGACCGCCCCCGTGAAGCGCTATTCCAGAAATTCCCGGTAGCCACCGTTCATGAGGTAGAGCGCTTTTCGGATGCGACGGCGGACCCGGCTTCGGACCCAACTGCCGGCGTCCCATTGGGCCTGAACGGCATCCGCGCCGAAGAGATCAATGGCGATGTCGCGGTGGGATTTACCGGCGGTCACGCCGTCAAGGGCGAGAAGCAATTCACCCAGGTCCGTCGAGCCGCGGCCTCGACTTTTTTAAACTGTTCACCGGCCACGACGGTCCATAGATCGTGGGTGCACGATAGCAGAACGGGCAAGCGCAGACCCAGGGGAATACGCAGGACGACGCCGAACGATGAACCGGGGAGGCGTTCATCGGAAAAGCGCAATTGCATTGCCGCCCCCTCCATCGTGACCATCAAGACCAAGCCGCCGCCGTGAAGCTTCAATCCCGACACCCGTGCGCCGGATTGCCGGAGCGCCGGGAGCAGGGGAACGCCGCCGTCTTCGGTGATTTCGGCGTCGAGCGTCGGACCAATGGCCCAGAACGGCGCGGCGCGCCCGACGCCGACGGCGGGGTCTTCATAAGCGAGAAGCCCCCATTGCGCGGCCCCGAGGTCTTGCTGCGTTTGCCGAAGAACCGGGAAGCCGTAATCTTCGGACGCGCGGCGAATTTTGGACGGGCAAGAGCGCCACTCGGCTTGGTAGTTCGGGTTCCTCCGGAGGAATTTCCACGCTTGGAGGTGTGCTGGCAAAGGTTTAATATCCATATTAATCTCCTTCTCTCGGTTGTTTTTTTCTTGACTACCATAAGGAGAGTTAATGAAGTTTAATCGCCGCGCCGGAATGTGCTCCGTCCGTGCACTTTGTTGTTCCATCAGTCCGGGTTCGCATGATCGAATGACAAGGCGAAGGCGGCGGCGAAAAGGGCGAACACGCGTTGCGACCAGGACGGGAAAGTGAAAAACCCGACGACGACGGCGAGGTCGGGGCCCAGAAGCGAATCACCCACCACGAAGAGCAAAATAAAAAGCGGCGCGATGGCGATCAGGAAGACCAGACCGACAATCGCCTTGAGGATTGCGTTGTATAGTCCGCCAAGAAGCAGCCACGTTTCTGGCATCAGGTCGGGAATGATCGAGGCGAAGTCGCTGCACGAAAAAGCCACGAAGACGGCAAGCGCCACATAACTGACATGGTCCTTGGTAATCGGCAGTTCGCCAAACCGGTTCCAGACATCCGAGAACATCGCGGCCAAGCCATCCGGCGTCACGGCGGCCACTTGGTCCGGAAACACGAAAATAAGAAGGGTAAGAAGAACCGCAAAGGCCTGATTGGCGACGGTTCCCCGCCGTACTTTCCGAAGGATGATTTCGGATACGTGCCAGAGCAAGCGAAAGGGCCGGAGGGCTGAGGAGTCGTCTGACTGGCTCTTTTGCCTGTTCCCCCGCAATTTTTCCCGAACGGTAAGCCAGACGTAGGACACGGGAACCAGCCAAGCGATGATCTCGGGAACTTCCAAAGGGCCGTCGTTTTCTTTAAACCCAAAAAACAGTCCGAATGCCAAACCGCCGGTAACCACGACCAGCGGCACGGCCCCCGCAAGCATCCTGAGGAGCGGTCGCTCCCGGTTTGCCCACAGGCCCAGTGAAAACAGCGCAACCATGGCCACGGACAGCGAGATCAAGTGACCGTCGTCGGAAAACCAATGGGTGGCCCAATAGATGCCCAGGGTGATGATCGAAACTGAGATGGCTATCACGACCGTCGACAATAATTCACGAAGCAATCCACTTTCGGAGACAGGTGCATCGCTTTCACGTATCGCCAAACCTTCGATCCGTTGAAGCAGAATAGAGCGGTTTCTGACGTACAGCAGGAACGGCACGGACAGCATCAATAAGTGGAATGCCAGCATGAGCAAAATGACATACAAGACCGGCGTGCCGATGTGCCCACGCCAACCTTCTGGCATGTTCAGCGCCAGCAGAAGAAGTCCCCCACCGAGGGCGGCAAGAATGGCAAAAACTATGAGTGCTGTGGCCCGCCCTGGGTCGCGCTTGCCTTTCATAGATCGGATAGCCCGCACTGTCGGTTGAGAATCCTGATCTCCCCATCATCCCAGCTATCGACTTTGCGCTTCCGTCCAATGACCCAGACCCCAAGGAATTTGTCGTTCTTGGAATAAAGCCGATCAGCGCGCAGCCAGACGACATACTTCCCGGAGATGTCCGGATTGACGGAACTGCTTCGATCCAAGGGGACAATCGCCTCAGCCTTGGGCAGATTTCCAACGCGGGCTTTTTGGAGCATCTCCCGCTGTTGTTTGAGAAAGCAATCGCGCCATTTTTCCGGGACGTATTGACTGCCATGCTCTATCAGATGCTCAAGGTTCTTCCCCTGGACACCATCCCTGTTCAGGCTATAGAGGTCGAGGAATGCATCGTTCACGTCAATGACGTTCAGGTTCGTATCCATCCAATACATGGGGATATTCGCGGCCATAACGGCCCGGGAAATCGGCACATCCTCAGCCTGCTCAATGGAAAATAGGCTCTTGCCGCTGGCCAGCCGAAGCAGTCCTTCGTAGGAAGAGAACCCGGCGGCATACGCCGCCGCCAGCATACCGAATATTTTAAGAATGGTGGCCAGCGTAGGCTTGTGCTCCATCATTCCCTCCCCCCTGACAAGATGCAAGCGATGGTATATGTTTTCGGTAGACCATTCTAGGAATTACATATGACGGCATTTCGTAACCTTCGTATTTTTATCGTTGCCCTTGCTGTGCTGTCATGGTTTGGGATGAGCAGTGCCTTTGGAGATTCCGCTAACGTTGCAGAGGTGGCCTGTCCTTCCGGTACACCGCTCGCCTTCGGGTTCAATGGCGTCAGACATTGTCTGCAAGGCGGAGAATCTTTCTGGCTTGATCACAACGGGGGCATGCGCGAAGCGGAAGAATTAGACGAGCTGCTACTGCGTCACGCTTCTTGGGTGGGAGAACTTGGTTGCGTGGGAAACCCGGATGCTGGCGATATACGTGAGGATGGTCGGCGATTGAAACTGTCCGACATTTCGATCAAGCGTTTTGTGGAAACCGCCAGGGGGCAATTCGAAAACCGTCCGACCATTGATCTCACGAACAGGGATTTGAGATGCGCCGAATTGACAAGCGTTTCCTTGCAGGATGTCGATTTCACGAATGCGAATATGTTCGGCGCGCTTTTAGATGGGAATTTTGCCAAGGCTCGGTTTCATGGCACGAATCTGGAAAAAGCAAGAATGCGCGGCGTATTTCAGTATGCGGATATAACCGGAGCGCGACTGATCGATACGAATATGCAAGGAGTGACCCTCAACGAAGCTGATCTGACGGATGCTGTTTATGAACCCAGGTACCCCCCTCTGATTTCCGAGCTCGCGCGAACGCAAGGGCTGGATACTCTGCGCTACGAGAACAATCCGGCAAGGCTGTATGAGCTCAAGGAAAAATTCGCGGAATCGGGATATCACCGTGCCGAACGCAAGATCATAGCCGCCTTACGCCGGATGGACGCTAATTTGCTGGATTATCTGGCGTTCGACTTGACCAGTGAGTATGGATCGAACCCGGCGCGTCCGGCCTATTTTTTGATGGCTTCATTGCCCATTTTTGCTGCGCTGTATTGGATCGTTCTTCGCCTTCCTGCGGCAGCGTTCGGCGGGGAACTCCTGTTGTTGGTGGAAAGAAAGCCAGGTCATCCCGGGTACAGCGCTGCCGAAAAACACTATGTCAGAAAACTGCCATTTGCCATCGGCGGTCGCGGTGGACTGGACCGTACGATGACGGAGCTTCGCGTTCTCCGCCTAGCGCTTATCGTCAGCATCTTGAGCGCCACACGCATAGGCTTTCGCGACCTTGACCTGAACAAATGGCTTAGGCTTCTGCAGCAGAAGGAATACTCGTTTTACCTTCGGGGGTGGCCTCGAACGCTTTCCGGACTCCAATCGGTGCTCTCGGTCTATCTCCTTGCCTTGGCGATTTTGTGTGTGTTTGGCAAACCGTTCGATTTTTGAGAATACCATGAAGCGAAAGATTGTCATTAATCCCGGACCCGGACCATCCAATTGGTGGGTTCTGACACAGGTTCGCGATTCTGTGCCTGTATCTTCCTTGCTCAGTGCTCGTTAAACAACGCAAACGCAAAACGGTGTGCGGCCTTCACTAGGTGGCGTTAACGGCGAATTGTATCCAACCTTTATAAAAGCACATGCGCCAAGCACCGCACACATGCCAATCGTCAAGCTCAGTTTTTCACCGTTCGAATTATCGCCGCGTCTCCGTGCCATGCGTATGGATTGTGATATCAATGGCTGATCCTGGTAATTGTTTTCGTGCTGGCTCTGTGAATGTTCGATTTCCGGCCTACCCCCTCCATTCAGCTTCGAAACACAACGAAAGCGAAGCGGCAATGGATACGAACAAGCGATTGGAAGACGCGATTTCCTCTGCAGAGACAATCGAGGAATGCCTGCAGACGGTTTTGCCAAAACTGGAAACCTTGGGAATCCGAGCAATCGGATGGTCCCGGTACATGTTGGTCAAGTCGGCAAAATCGGCTAAACCGCATGGAAGCATCAAGGCATTCGTTCACTTCGGAACCCGAGGGTCGTGCTTTCTGGCGGTACAGGACGGGGAGGCAGACGCGTCGAGCCTGGAATACATTCTCGCCATGATCGGAAATCGATTGTCAGAAATTTCTGCGACCGACGAGCATGCTCCGCTAACGGTTCGCGAAATCGAGGTGTTGTCCCTGGTGGCATCGGGCGCCACCAGCAAGGAAATCGCCGAGGGACTCAGCCTTACCGTCTCGGGGGTAGACTTTCACCTGCGCAACGTCATGGGCAAACTGGACGCGCGCAACCGCGCCCATGCGGTCGCCAAGGCCGTGGCTCAAGGCTTTATCACCGTTTTATAACTCCGATTGCCCGCAAAACAAAAAAACTGATGTTTTCTGTAGGTTGCATTTGTTGACAGATTGGGGGATATTTTTACCGCTTGCATGCGCTTAGCGGAGGGGGGGTAAATTTCCTGAAATTTTTTCCCAAAATTGGTCCTGCTCCCTGCATTCGGAGGAATAGGCTCGCATTTAATATTAGAGGATCAATATCATGAAACGCATCGCCTTTTTAGCCATTTCAGCCGTCGCGGCTTTTACCAGCGCATGCACCAGCAGTTATCCCGCTTCCGCCGCCGAGATGCCCAACGTCATGATCATGGGCGAGGACTCCGATGCGGATACCGTGCCGCGCAACTCGCGCGTGTTCAAGCGGGTGCTGAACGCGCTCTCCGAAGAATTGAACAACGACGGCTTCAACGTCTACGATGAAACCGCGGTCTCCCTGGATGATTTTGCGCAAGGCCGCGTGCGCCGGACGGACGCGGAAATCATCGACATCGCCCGCTCCGTGAAACGCCCGCCCATCGACGTGGCGACCATTTTCTCCATCTACGCCAGCGCCAGCAAGATGTCCTACACGACCAAGATCCGCACCCGCGTGGAAGGCCGCCTGCTGAACGTCAAGACAGGCCAGCACTTGGGCAATTTCGAGGTCGAGCTTCCGCAGCCCGACAACGCGCCCGCCGACTGCAATCGCGAATGCGTTCTGGAAACGGTCGGCAAGAACGCGAAAATCCTCGCTCAGGATCTGGGCGCGGTGCTGACGACGAAGCTGGCGCACATCGTCGATGGCGGCTCCAGCGTTCCGGCGTCCTCATCGGCGGGCAGCGATCTGCCGACGGCTTACAGCCTGGTGTTCAACGGCTTCAACACCGACGAGATCAACCGCATCGAAGAATACATGGTGGCGTTCAGCGGCTACAAGCATCACCGCCCGACGTCATCGTCCATGCGCCACAATGAATATTGGTATGAAACCCAGAGCGAGAGCGGACGTCTGAACAGGAACTTCCGCCGGATGCTGGAGCATCTGGGCGTCGAGGGCCGGGTGGCCTTCTCCGGCAGTCAGTTCCAGATTGAAAAAATCAGCTTGCGCCAAGAGCGGTAGGCGGAAGACGGGGGAAAAGCGGTGATCGCCTACATGCAGCGATTGTTCATCATGGTCTTGGTCGGGGTGGCGCTGATTGGCGCCGCCTCCACCGCCGTTGCCAAGCCTGGGGATGAGAAACGCATCGCCCTGGTGATCGGCAACTCGGCCTACCAGGGCGTGCCGCCGTTGAAGAACCCGAAAAACGACGCCAGCGACATTACGAAGAAGCTGGAAGAGTTGAACTTCGAGGTGATCACACTGATCGACGCGGATGCCAACCAGCATCGCAACGCCATCCAGATATTCAAACAGCAGTTTAAGGATGCCGATGTCGGTCTGTTTTTCTATGCGGGCCACGGCATCGCCATCAATGGGACGAACTATATGATCCCGGTGGATGCACGCATGGCCAGCGCCGGTGCGATCGGCGACGAACTTGTCCGGGTGGACAGCGTGGTTCAGGAGGTCGGGAACACCAACGGAAAGATGCTGGTGTTCCTGGACGCCTGTCGAGAGAACCCGTTTACACAGAAAGCGATGGCCATCGGCGCCAATGGTGTGGGGCGAGGTCTCGCCATCACACAGAAGCTGGACAAGGTTGCACAGAAGGGGCTTTCCCGCCTGGACTCAGGCAATCGCAATCTCTTGGTCGCCTTCGCCACCCAGCCCGGAAACATCGCCGAGGACGGTCAAGGAAGAAACAGCCCGTTCACGAAAGGGCTTCTTGCGAACATCAATGAAAAGACGGACATCCGCCAGGTGCTCAGCAAAGTTCGCGCATCCGTTGGCAAGGACACCTCGTTCAAGCAGGTGCCGTGGGATCAGGCGTCGTTGCTGGACGATGTGTACTTGGCGGGGAAACCTTCATTTAAACCCAATTTGGTAGAAATCGGAGAAGTGTCAGGCTACAGTTCCGACTGGAACTTAGCAAGAGTTAAATTAATTAATCGTGGATCCGCCTGGTCAACGCCGCCAAGGCGTGGGAGCCCATTTCCTTTCCGCTACAGGGTCGTGACGTGCTGGCGCGGGGCGTCGCCCACGGGCCCGAGGTCGGACACCTGTTGAACCCCTATTCCCCAGATAAAACAGCATTTTGCTGACATGGAATCGCGATTCTGCTA
>JADGBG010000159.1 GCA_015231605.1 Alphaproteobacteria bacterium
GGCGTTCATCTGTTGGATCATGACCAGGTTCAGGCGTTCGCGCTTGCCGTTGCGCAGCACGGACAGGCGAACATTCTCGCCCGGCTCGAAGCGTTGGATGCGCCGGCTCAGCTGATCCGGTGACGCCAGGCGGCGTCCCTGCATCTTTAGGATGATGTCACCCGGCTTGACCCCGGCCACGGCCATGGGGGTGTCGGCGCGAATGTCGTTGACGAAGACGCCATTGCCGGCGGGCTGGCCGAGACGCTGACCGATCTGTTCGTTGATCGCCTGCACGCTCGCGCCGAGGACCGTGAAGCCCAGCCCGCCTTCAGTAAAACCCGGCACCGGCCCCTGGGCGCCGCCCATGTTTTGTCCGGTGTTGGCGTTGAAGTTCTGCCCCTGCTGCATCATGCACGGCCCCTGGCCCGGTTGGCCGAAGGCGGCGGCGAGCCCCTGGGCGTTCTGCTGCATGCACGGCCCCTGGCCCATGCCTTGGCCCTGGCCTTGGCCCATGCCGCGCCCGAAGGCGACCGGATTGGCTGTCGGCTGCTGACCGGCGGCGAGCACCTGATGGCAGGTGTTGCAGGCCATGGTTTCACGTCCGTCCGTGTGCGGGGACGTGGCGCTGGCCAGGATCGGCGGAGGCGCGCCCGCGGGCGCGGCCACCGGCGTCGCCATGACGTTGAAGGCCAGGCTCGACGGCGGAGCGGCGAAGCTGTAGCCCTGAGCGTTGGTCATGGCCACCGGCGCGCCCTGGGCCGCGCCGTTGGTCATGGCGGTCAGGATCTGATGGCAGTTGGCGCACGCCATGTTTTCACGGCCGTCCGTGTGCGGAGCCGGCATGCCCGCCTGGATCGGCGGCGCGACGCCGCCGGCGGGCGCGGCGACGGTCTGGGCCTGGCCGAACAGATTGTCGTACCACGCCACCGGCTGGCCGCCCGCGCCGTTGCCCGCCGTGATGATCTGGTGGCAGTTGGTGCAGGCCATGTTTTCGCGGCCGTCCGTGTGCGGAGCCGGAACGCCGGCGACGATCGCCGGACCGGCGGCCCCGACCCCCACCTGAGCGGCGGCGGCGCGGGCGCGCGGCTTCATGCGCGGCAGGGTGATTTCCCCTTCCACGAAGCGGCGCGCGTCGTTGCTGGGCACCGCGAAGCCAACGCCCGAGAACGCGCCGGTCGGCGTGTAGATGGCGGTGTTGATGCCGATCACGGTGCCGTTGGTGTGAACCAGCGGCCCGCCCGAGTTGCCCTGGTTGATGGCCGCGTCGGTCTGAATCAGGCTTTTATGCGGGACCCCTTCGATGACCAGGGTCTTGTCCATCGCGGACACGATGCCGCGGCTGACCGTCTGGCCCAGGCCGAACGGGCTGCCGATGGCGATGACCTCGTCCGCGACGCGGATGTTGGTGCTGTCGCCCAGAACGGCGGCCTTCAGCGGTTCATTGGGCTCGAGCTTGATCAGCGCCAGATCCGACACTTCTTCGAGCGTGATGATGCGCGCCGGATAGATGTCCGAGCCGAAGTCGTTGAACACGGTGACGAAGATTTCCTGCGCGCCCCGCACCACGTGGTAGTTGGTGAGGACATAGCCGTCGTTGCGCACGATCACGCCGGAACCGATGGTTTCGGAAGCGCCCACGGCCATCGGGTTGCGCGGGTCGGCGAACTGTATTTGGCCCTTCTTGGGCTGGGCCACGTTGGCTTCCATGGCGGCCGTGCCCGGGCCGATCTTGACGTTGATGTTCACCACGCTCTGACGCATTTCGGCGGCGATATTGGCGAACAGGCTTCGCGCCGCAACGGTTTCGGCCGCGGTCCCGCCCATCGTGCCCGGTGCGTTCAGGGCCTGGGCGCCGGGATTGTTGGTGAGGGTGTTGAAGTTCTGTCCGGTGACGCGCTGGGCCGGGGCGGCGCCGTAACCGCCCTGGTTCATGCCCGGCTGCATGTTGGCGGGTTGGTCGTTCTGCATCCCGTTTTGGCGCAGGAAGCTGAACGGCGTCGCCGCCGGAGCCGACAGGGTGCCCATGTCGGTCGGATTGCTGTTGAACAGATTGACAACCTGAGCCGCGGCGCCGCCGTTCACCGCGCCCATCTGCTGGCCACCGGCGCCCATCGCGGGCTGCTGGACCATGGCCACGGAAGGAACCGGACGGGAAACACTATGCCCCTTGGCATAGTATTCACTGTACCAATAGGTGCCGATGAGAATCAGCACGGCGATCGCGCCGACGAGGAACAGATATTTCCGCGTCTCCTTGCCGCAATCTTCCGGATCTTCCATGTCGGCCTCGAATTCAAGGCCTTCGGGAATGTTGTTGTCCATCTGCTGGGAACTCCAGAGTGTCGTTTGTTTTTATGTTCTTATTTGTCGTCCATAAGGTCTTCGTCGCTGACGTCAGAACTCTGACGCACGCTGGTGACGCCCGCGGCGAGCGCGATGACCCCGACTCCGACCAGCAGAATAGGCACGATGCCGCGCAGAAGCTCGACGACGGACCACCACCATACGGTCATCCCCCACAAGCCCAGCGATATGGCGAGCAATCCGACAATTACTGTAGGCATTTAACACCTTCCTCTTCTCCGGCCCCATACGGCCATGGGTCCGTTATTCTTTTCGCGTCGTTTCAGGTTTGGGAAGGGTGACAACCACCGCCACCCCCCAAACGGGTCGATCAAAGCCGCAATCCTAGCGCTTTATATTGCATATGCAAATGCACTTCCAGTCGCGATTACATTTCCTCCTCGAACGCGGGTTTGCGTGCGCGCAAACTGGCGCGCAAAACCCACACCGCATAGAGCATGATGACCAGGTTCAACACGCCGATCATCATGAACGGCGCATGCGGCCCGACGGTGTCGTAGAGGTACCCGCCGATCTGGATGAAAATGATGATTCCGATCCCACCCATCAGATTGAACAGGCCGAAAACCGAGCCGCGGATTTCCTTGGGCGTCAGGTCCAACGTCAGGACCTGGGGCGCGACCAGGCACCCCGCCTGACCCACCGCCACCAGGACGGTCGGCACGATGATGCCCCAATCGAAGGGATTGACGATGAAGCCGTACAGCAGGAAGCCGGCGCCCGACAACGCCATGCCCAGGATGATCGCGCTGACGCGGTCGTACCGTTCGATCAACCAGCCCCAGAACGGCAAGGTGATCAACACCACGGCGCCGAACAGTCCGATCAGCTTGCCGGCGTGCGCGGCCGCTTCCTCCTGACCGATGCCGACCAGATCCGCGAAATAGATGTACCACAACATCAGAAACAGGCCGATGAACACCATGTCGCTGCGCGCGAAAAAGGCGCTGGCGAAGGTCAGGCGCAGGCGCTGTTCGCTGGCCAGCAAGGCGCGGATGCGATCCCAAGGCATCTTTTTTTCGTCGAGCCTGGGCGCGACGTCGATCAGGCGGTGGCGCGTCAGCCACGCCCCGGCGATGGCGATCAGGGCCGGCAACAACATCACCGTCCAAATGCCCGCGTGCTGCGGCAACTGCATCAGAACCGCATAAACCAGGGTCGCGCCGAACGCCATCATGAACGCGGTGTTGGACATCTGGCGGGCGCGGTTTTCAAAGGTCGTGAAATCCCCGGCCAGCGTGGACAATTGCGGCCAGACCGCGCCGGTGCCCAGCGACATCACGATGCGCATGAGATAGTAGAACGCCAGACCGCCGATGCCGATGGCAGCGCCGAGTTCCAGGCTGAACGTCGCCAGCGCAGCGCCAATGGCGGCCACGATGAAACCGATCATCATGATGGGGATGCGTCCGTAGCGGTCGGACAGGAAACCGAGATAGCCGATCAGCATCATGTCCAGGATTTCCGTCACCACCTGGACGCTGGCGTTGATCGAACCCGCCATTTCGAAGCTGATGCCGAGCACGTTGCGCAAATACAGCGGCTGCACCGCGATGGCGAGCGTCATGAAAATCGTGGACAACGCCGACAAAAGGTAGACGGTGTTCCAGTGATTTTTTTCCACCATCCCGTTGGCCATAATCGCGCGCGCCTCAAAACCGTGATCTTTAACGCTTGGCCTTGCGGCCTTGGACACGTCTAGTGTTATAAAATAAAGCACCCTCTCGGGCAACTCTTAAGGTGAAAAATGGGGGTCCTCAGTCGAAACGAGAACCCCCTATTTTCAGCGTACTTTCAACGCAATATGCGGCGGAATTAAGGCCGTGCCTCAAACCGGTGGAATGGCCGCGACCAACCGGTTCCGCCGCCAGCGCCGGTCGGTCAGACCAGCACCGCGATGGTGTGCACCAGCGGCAGCTTCCACGCCTTGCGCAGCAACACCGCGATCACGCCGATCACGGAAAAGGCCACCACGAACATGGCGGACATGCTGAAGAACCACTTGCCCAACCCCGGAACATGCAGGGCGAAGATGGCGAGAATGCTCCAGATCCAGATCACGAGGCCTTGCTTGGCATGGAAATGGACGAATTCGTCGTCCTTATTGGTCAGCAGCGGCACGAAGCAAAGAATGCCCATATAGCTCATCGCCGCCAGAAGAGTCGAACGGATCGTTTCCCCACCCTGAACAACTTTAGCGCTCATTATGCTACCCTTTCTTTAGGAGCCCCATCACAAGGGCTTCGTCATTTATATATTTTCAAAACTCGCAAAGACCGGGCGATCAGGCCAAAGCTTCGGCCAGATCGGCTTCTTCGGCGGCCTGACCGTTCTCGGCCTTGCGGCTGCGCAGATACCCGTAAACGGCGGCGGCGCCGACAATGCCCAGGGCCACGGGGCCCCAAACACCGATGCCGAGCCCCAGGCCCAGACCCTTGCCCGCCAGAATCGCGCCGTTGGAAGCCGCGCCCTTCGCGGTCACCGTTCCGGCGTTGGAAGCGGCGGCCGCGGCACCCGCGCCAACCTTGGCGGCGACGGTCTTGACGGCGGCGCCCTTCGCGACGGTCGCGCCGGCGGCCTTCGTCCCGGCAACCTTGGCGGTCGCGGCGCCCGCGCCCTTCGCACCGGCGGCC
>JADGBG010000160.1 GCA_015231605.1 Alphaproteobacteria bacterium
CCCAGCGGCGGCGCGGTTCCCGGCGCCCCGGGCGCGGGCGCGCCGGAAGCCCCGGCGCCGGTGTTGCGCCTGGTCGAGGACGTCGTGGCCGAAGGCGGCCGCGTATCCATCACGTCCCCCAACCTCACGGGTTCGGTTTCTCTGACGGGTGGGCGCATCGACGATCTGATCCTCAACGCCTACAACGAGACCCTCGAGAACGGCAGCCCGAAAATCCGCCTGCTCAGCCCGCGCGGCACCAAGGATCCGTATTTCGCCCAGTTCGGCTGGGTCGGCGCGAACGTGCCGCTGCCCGATCACGATACCCCGTGGACCGCCGACAAGACGGTGCTGAGCCCCGGCAATCCGGTGACGCTCACCTGGGACAACGGCCAGGGCCTGGTGTTCAAGCGCGTCATCGATCTGGACAAGGACTTCCTGTTCACCATCACCCAGCGCGTGGAAAACCATTCCGGCGCGGCGGTGACGCTCAACCCGTACGGCTTGATTTCGCGCTGGAATACGCCGAAGTCCGAAGGGCTCTACATCCTCCACGAAGGGCCGCTGGGGGTGTTCGACGGCACGCTCAACGAAGTCGGCTACGACGAAGTGCGGGAAGCGGGCAACGTCAAGCATGCCTCCACCGGCGGCTGGGTGGGCTTTACCGACAAGTACTGGTTGACCGCCCTGATTCCGGCCCAGGACGCGGCCATGAACGCGGCCATGCGATACACCTACGCGGGCGGGGTGGAAAAATACCAGGCCGACTACGCCGGTCCCGCCATGACGGTTCAGCCGGGCGGCGCGACCGAAACCAAGACCATGTTCTTCGCCGGGGCGAAGAAGGTGACGCTGCTCGATGCCTACGCCGAAAATCACAAGATCCGCAACTTCGACCTCGCCATCGACTTCGGCTGGTTCTACTTCCTGACCAAGCCCATCTTCTACGCGCTGCACCACATCCACGGCGTGATCGGCAACTTCGGCGTGGCGATCCTGCTTTTGACCGTGGCGATCAAGCTGGTGCTGTTCCCGCTGGCCAACAAGTCCTACGTCGCGATGAGCAAGATGAAGCAGTTGCAGCCGGAACTCAAAAAGCTCCAGGAACGCTTCAAGGACGACAAGGTGCGGCTGAATCAGGAAATGATGGCGCTGTACAAACGGGAAAAGGCCAACCCGGCGGCGGGATGCCTGCCGATCTTGGTGCAGATTCCCATTTTCTTCGCGCTCTACAAGGTGCTTCTGGTCACCATCGAAATGCGCCAGGCGCCGTTTTTCGGCTGGATCCAGGATCTGTCGGTTCGCGACCCGGCCAGCATCTGGACCGTGTTCGGTCTGGTGCCGTGGAACCATCTGGCCTATGTGCCGGAATTCCTCGACATCGGCATCTGGCCGATCATCATGGGCGTGACCATGTTCCTGCAGCAAAAGCTGAACCCCCAGCCGACCGACCCGGTCCAGGCCAAGGTGTTCATGTGGCTGCCGGTCCTGTTCACCTTCCTGCTGGCGCCGTTCTCCGCCGGTCTGGTGATCTATTGGGCCTGGAACAACGCCCTGTCCATCGCCCAGCAATGGCTGATCATGCGGCGCATGGGCGTGAAGGTGGACTGAGGCGCGGGACATGAACGCGTCCGCCACCCTCCCCGCCGACGACCAGTTCGATCCCGAGCAACTGGAAACCGGGCGCAAGCTGTTCGCGGGCGCGTGCACGTTTCTTCTGGGCGCGGCTGGGCTGGCGCAGATTCCCGCCGCCGGACTTCCGGAAATCGCCTTTGCGGGGCGTTCCAACGTCGGCAAGTCGTCGCTGGTGAACGCGCTGACCGGGCGCAAGGCCCTGGCGCGCACCTCGCACACGCCGGGGCGCACCCAGCAGATCAACTTCTTCGATCTGGGCGGGCGGCTGATGATGACGGACCTTCCGGGATACGGCTACGCCGAGGCCCCCAAGGAGCAGGTGGCCAGATGGACCCGGCTGATCAAGGCCTACCTAAAGGGTCGGGCCGAGCTGCGCCGCGTGATGGTGCTGGTCGATTCCCGTCACGGCCTCAAGGACGTCGACCGCGAAATCCTGAAGATGCTCGACGAGGCCGCCGTGTCCTATCAGGTGGTGCTGACCAAGGTCGACAAGATCAAGGCCCAGCAGTTGGAGCGTCTGTTGGAAGAGACCCACGGCGAGCTGGCGCGTCACGTGGCCGCGCACCCGATCATTCGCTGCACCAGCTCGGCCAAGAAGGTGGGCTTGGAGGATTTGCGCGCGGAGCTGGCCGCCCTGGCCACGTAGCCGCTGGCGAAAAACGATAAACTGGTATAGGGTTCCGCCGCCATGGCAGACAAAGACAAAATCCGCATCGAAGCCGAAGCCCTTCCCGAGGAATGGCTCAAGCAGGCCACGACCCTGTCGGAGGCGCTGCCCTACATGCGCCGCTACGCCGACAAGACCCTGGTGATCAAGTACGGCGGCAACGCCATGGGCGATCCCAAGCTGGCGCAGCTGTTCGCCCGCGACGTGGTGCTGTCGCGCCAGGTCGGCGCGAATCCCATCGTCGTGCACGGCGGCGGCCCGCAGATCGGCGCGATGCGGGAAAAGCGCAAAATCGAAAGCGAATTCGTTCACGGTCTGCGCGTCACCGACAAGGAAACCATCGGCGTGGTGGAAATGGTCCTGGCCGGATCCATCAACAAGCAGATCGTCACCGAAATCAATTCCGCCGGCGGCTTCGCGGTGGGGCTGTCGGGCAAGGACGGCCACCTGATCCAGGCGGAAAAGCTGCACCGCACCGTGCGCGATCCGGAATCCAACATCGAACAGGTTCTCGACCTGGGGCTGGTGGGCGAGCCCAGCGAGATCAATCCCCACGTGCTGGAGCTGTTCAAGCATTCCGACATCACGCCGGTGATCGCGCCCATCGGCATGGGCGCGAACGGCGAAACCTACAACATCAACGCCGACACCGCCGCCGGGGCCATCGCGGGCAAGATGAAGGCCAAGCGCATGCTGATGCTGACCGACATCAAGGGCGTGCTGGACGCGGACGGCAACCTGATCGATCGGATGACCGCCGACGAGGCGCGCCGGATGATCAAGGACGGCGTGATCCGGGGCGGCATGATCCCCAAGGTGGAAACCTGTCTCTACGCCATCGAAAAGGGCGTCGAGGCCGCCGTCATCATCGACGGGCGCATCCCGCACTCGGTCCTTCTGGAACTGTTCACCAAACACGGCGCGGGCACGCTGATCTCGGCCGTGTGACGGGCACCCCATCCTCCCCGTCCTCGTCCGGCGGGGACGGTTCGTCGTCGGGTTCCTCCCCCTCCCGCCCCGTCGGGCCGACACCCGAAGAGTTGCGCCAGAAAGCGCGCGAGCGGGCCAAATCGCGCCTGGGTTACGAAGACGTTCCGGAGGAGCCGGAAGAGACGCGTCCCGTCGCCCCGCCAAAGCCCGGAGAGATGTATTCGCGCAAGCTCAATATCCGCGAGATCTATCCCCTGGAGCAATGCCGGCGCAACCTGAAGCACAGGGAAGAATTGATGGCGCGACTGGACCATCTGTCCAACGTGTATCGTCAAAATGTCCAAGGTGCCGTTCGAGGTCGCCAAGGCCGTCAGCCATCTGAAAAAAAACCGGCGACAAGGACTATCTCAAACGGGCCGTCGAGGAAACCGTCGCCATCGTCGGCGCGGTGTACAAGCCGGCGACGGCAGCCAAGGGGGTGGTGGACGCGGCGATGGGCGCTTGGTATCTGGCCGCCACGCGCGACAACATGGCGATGTTGGAACAGACCATGATCGAGACCCAGATCACGGAAGAACTGCTGCGGCGGAGGGCGTTTCAGATCCAACAACAGATCGACGTTTATCAAAACGATGTTCGTTGGTGCCAGTGAAGGATGCTCATGCCCACTGGACGCGCCACGCGGTTTCGCTACAATTCCGTCATGAGCGACGACACCGACGACACCGCCCTTCCCGGCGAAGACGACCTGCTGCTGCGCCCGCCGCGCAAGATGACGCTGCTGCGTTCGCGCACCGCCGCCGAGCGCGCGCAACGCACGTTGCGCCAAAGCGGTGGGAGCCTGCCCGGCCTGAACCCCGAGTCCGCCCCTGATCCCGAACCGGACGCCGAGGCCGTTTCCGAGCCCGCCGCGCCCGAATCCGCGCCTGAGCCCACGGACGCCCCCGCCGCCGTCGAAACCGACACGGCAGAAGCGGACAAGAAGGACGCGAAGAAGGGCAAGAGGAAAGAGAAAAAGAAAAAGGACAAGAAGTCCAAGCCCAAGAACGCCAAGAAAACCAAAAAATCCAAGAAAACCAAGGGCAAGTGATCGCCCCGGGCCTCCTCTACGGCCGCCCGCCCCGGCAATCCAGAGCGCTGAAATAGTCGGCCAGGGCGTTGAGCTCGGATTGAATCACGCGCATGGCGCGCGCGCCCATGATGGGGTGGCTGCGCCACGTTTCGTCCCGAGAGGGCATGGTTCCTTGGACGCAATGGGGCGCCATCGTGGGGCCGGGATGACGCCAGGGCGATCGGGTGAACCCGATCGCCCTTATCTTTTCGTCACCTCAAGCGCCGGGCGGGCGCGTCCGCGCCCTTGGCTCGTTCCGCTGACGCTCCGCGCGGCCTCAATGGCCGCTGGAAAGTCTGATTTCAGGCGGTGGTGTTGGAGTATCTTCCTCCACCCGGTGGCCCTGGGGATGTCGCTCAGGCCGGACGGGACGACGGGGCGCCCGCGCCCGCGCCGCGCCGCTTGGCGCCGCTGGACTTCGAGGACGTGCGCTTCGCGCCGTGGTTCGCGCCGGGTCCCTTGCCGTGGCCGTGGCCGCCGTGCCCCTTGTCGCCGTGGCGCTTGCCGTCGGTCGGGCGGTGGCCCTTGGCGGGTCTGGGGCCTGCCTGGACTTGGCCGCGTTTGGCCGGCGCACGTTCGGGTTCGGCCGCCGCTTCGGCAGGGAAGGGGTGAGCGTCGAACACCGGCACGGCCTGA
>JADGBG010000016.1 GCA_015231605.1 Alphaproteobacteria bacterium
GCCACCCCGAAAACGAACGCGCCGACGAACTGGCAAGGGTGGCGGTGAAGGAGTTTAAAGACAGCCAGGTGATGTAGGGGGGGCCTTTTCAGGGTTGACGGATTGCGGGTGATGCCGGAAGGTTGTATGGCTCGACTGTCAACGCGTGAGGGAGAGAGCCACTTGATGCTCAATATTTCGAGGTTTCTGGTCAGGGGTGCTGCCGTTTGCGCCTTTCTGGCACTGAGCGCGTGCGTCACGCCCAACGATCATGCCCTGAAAATCGGTGGTCCTCCTGTCGAGGATGGCGAGACGGTGTCGGCTCTGCGTCAAATCCAATCCCGCCGCTTCGATACGCTCGACACGGAACGCCTAGTCAAGGCGGCCACGGCCACCATGCAGGACTTGGGCTTCAACATCTCGGCCACGTCCACGGATTACGGGGTCATCGTCGGCGAAAAGGACCGGGACGCCATCGAAAACGATCAGGTCGCCGCTCAGGTGGCGCTGATGGTCATGTTCGCTTTGATGGGATCCAACTATCAGGCGGTTTACGATGTCAGCCAAGTCATCAACGTATCCATGGTGGTGAACAAGAGCGGGGAAACCTCGTCGGTCGTGCGCGTTATTTTCGACCGCCATATCACAAATAATCACGGCCATCTCTGGAAGTCCGAAGTGATCAAGGATCCGGATATCTATCAGCAATTCTTCGCCAAGCTGGAAGCCGGCGCGTTTTTGGAGGCCAATGAGATATGATCAGGAATTCTCTTGGCGCGGGCGCGTTGATCCTCGCCGCCTTTTCCCTGATGGGCTGCCAGACGGACGAGGTAATCCTGTCCAAGAAGGGCGCTTTGGAACTGCGCAACATGCAGAGCCGGGTGTACGAAACGGGTGATCAAAGCAAAGTCTACCGTGCGGTACTATCCGTCATGCAGGACTTGGGCTACGCCATCACGACGGTGGAGCCGGAAGCGGGCGTGGTGTCCGGCAACAAGCTGGCGCTGCTGGACTTGACCGCGGCGATCAACGAAAAACAGGACGAGCGCACCGTGGTGCGGGCCAACGCCATCG
The DNA here is from genome assembly GCA_015231605.1 of Alphaproteobacteria bacterium. GTDB lineage: Bacteria > Pseudomonadota > Alphaproteobacteria > Rhodospirillales > Magnetovibrionaceae > JADGBG01. Next base: position 1,054 of record JADGBG010000016.1, read on the forward strand.
TGCGCACGCATTACCAGCAGCCCCGCCATCAGGTGGACAGCGCCGAATTCTATCAACAACGCTTTTTTGAGCCGCTGTCCCAGGCCCTGTTTCTGGACGCGCTCTATGACGAAGACCCCGCCCCGGCCGAAGAAGTCGTGAACGCCGGCGATCAAAAGACCCCGGAAGAGACGAGGAGCAACGATCAATGACGAAGCATGCAACGAAGGTCCTGGCCCTCGCGGCCTTGGCTGCCGTGACGGCCCTGGGGGGATGCAAGTCCGTGCAGGAACACATGTCCGCCGTGAACGAAGCCAACGCCAAGGACGAAAAACTCACCGTCGGAACCGTGCAGCGGGAAATCAAGGTTGGAATGTCGTCCGCCGAGGTGGTGGCCGTACTGGGCTCTCCCAACATGGTGACCACCGACAGCCAGCGCCGGGAAAACTGGGTGTACGACAAGATTTCCACCCAGACCGCATATTCCACCTCGTCCGGGGGGGTGAGCGCCCTGATCCTGGGCGGCGCCATCGTCGGCAACGGCGTGGTCGGCGGCGGCGCGGGGCCGTCCTATTCCAGTTCCACCGGCGCGGCGCAGACGTCTCAGCGCACCTTGACCATCATCATCAAGTACGACGAAAATAGCCTGGTTCGCGACTTCGCCTACCGCTATAGCAGCTTCTGATGATGTTCAAAGTCCCGCCTTTTGTCCTTTTGATCCCTCTCTCCGCCGTCGCGGCGCTGTCGGGCTGTCAACAGACCACCCCGACGGCGGCGCTCACCACCGCCATGACGGCGTCCGAGACGCGCCAGATGACCGGCCGCCGTTTCGACATCAACGACGAAAGGGCGGTTCTGACGTCCATCGTTCAGTTGCTGCAGGACCTCGGCTACAAGGTGGGCGAGACGGACGTGAAGGCCGGCCTGGTGACGGGCACGAAAGGGGCGGAGGAGGTGGTGACCTACTACGGCTCCATCATTCGCGTTACCGTAACCACCACGCCGATCCGGGACAAAGGCGGCATTCAGGTGCGCGCCACCTTCCAGGACATCGTGCAGGCGCGCGATCCCCGCTACACCTATGCCCGGTCCACCGTCGGACCGGAAGTCTATCAACAATTTTTCGACCGGCTCGCCCAGTCTTTGTTTCTGGAGGCGCACGACATATGAAACATCCCGTGGTCCGGATTTTCGCACCGATCCTCGCCGCCGTGGCCTTGGCCGGTTGCCAGGCCGATTCGCGCCAGCAGATCCTGCACATGGATAAGAGCCAGGTGGCATTACGTTCGGCGCAGTCGCGCGCATTCGACACCGCCGACACGGAACTCACGGTACGGACCATCATCGCCACTCTGCAGGACTTAGGCTTCACCGTCGACAAGGTGGATCAGACCTTGGGCTTGGTGAGCGCCACCAAGGCTGGGAACTACGTGATGAAAATGACCGTGACGGCGCGTCCCCGGGGCGTTGACCAGATCGTCGTGCGCGCCAGCGCCCAACACAACCTGACCGCCGTCAGCGACGTGGCCCCGTATCAGCAGTTTTTCGACAGTCTAGCCCAATCCCTGTTCCTGGAAGCCCACGACGTGATTTGATGTTTGGGGCGAAACGCGCAATACGAAACGGGGTCCTCCTTGCGGATGGACCCCGTTTCTCTGGGTGCGTGGGCTCGCCGATCTATTTCTTGCCTTTGCCCTTGGGCATGTCCTTGCCCATGGCTTTCATGGTGTCGCCGCGCTCCTGGGCGCGGGTTTGCACTTCCTCGCGGTAGCGGTTCTGCATCTGCTGGCGGTCTTCCTTGGAGGCGTCCTTCATGGAGCCGCGCATCTGATCGCGTTCCTCGGCGGAAAACATTTTGCGGGAATCGCCTTGTTCCTTGTCCTTGGCCAAACCGATAGACGGCTGGGAAAGCGCAAGGCCAAGTCCCAAAAGGTAAGCCGTAAGGATGGAAGTGCGCATGGTCGGGGCCCTCGCGGTGAAATCTTGAGGAACACCCTAGCGTATGAGGTCCGGGATGGCTGTGACGAACGTCACACCGTGGGGATTAGAGTTTGGACAGCTGGATTTCCGCACCGGACACTTCAAACTTTCCGGGTTGCTCGATGTCGAGGGAGGTCACCACGCCGTCCACCACCACCATGGCGAAACGTCGCGAGCGCACGCCGAGACCGGCCGAGGACAAGTCGACGTCCAGCCCCATTTCGGCGGTGAGTTCGCCGTTGCCGTCGGACACCATGCGCACCTTACCGGTCGCGCCCGAGACCTTGCCCCACGCGGCCATGACGAACGGGTCGTTGACGGCGAAGCAGACGATGTCATCCACGCCGCGTTCCTTGAACCGGTCGGCCAGCTTGATGAATCCGGGCAGGTGCAGGTGCGTGCAAGTGGGGGTGTACGCGCCGGGAACCCCGAACAGGACCACGGTCTTGCCGGCGAACAATTCCGAGGTGAGCAGGTCCCGGGGGCCGTCGGCCGTCATTTCGAACAGGGTGGCGGCGGGAATGCGGTCGCCGGTCTGGATGGGCATGGGGTGGGTCTCCGTGTGAAAGGTGTCGTTTCCGCAGGTGGGGCGGGGCGTCCGCGATTTCAATGTCACCTGGCCGCGTCGAGCGCGCCGAGAACCTCGCTCTCGCTTAACAGTTCGGGCAGCGCGATGCCGTCCGGCGCGCCCGGCCCGTACACCGCGTTGAACGGGATGCCATAGCGGCCGAACGACGCCAGATACGCCGTCACCGCCGCGTCGGGGCGGGTCCAGTCGGCCTGCATGGCGATCACGCCAGGAGACTTGAGGCGCGTCAGCACGGCGTCCGCGCTCACCACCACGGCCTTGTTGACCTTGCAGGTGATGCACCATTCGGCGGTGACGTCGACGAACACCACCCGCCCGGCCCGCACATGGTCCCGGATGGCGTGCAGGTCGAACGGCCGCCACAGGCCTTCCAGCTTGACGTCGCCCGCCGTGGGCGCGGGGCCGTTGCCGACCGCGCTGGGGGCGGCGAAGGCCAGGGCCGCCAGCACCGCCACGGCGCCCCAGTCCATGCGTCCGTATTTGTGGTGCATGCGCTTGTGCACATACAAAATAACCGCGATTGCAATCAGCAATCCGCCGATGGCGGCGGCGGCCATGTGGTCCACCTGCGCCGCCAGCACCACAACCAGCCACGCCCCGGTGCCCGCCAGGGCGAAGCCCAGCACGCGGCGCAGCGTCACCATCCAGCGGCCCGGGCGCGGCATCTTGGTCGCCAGCTTGGGATACAACGCGACCAGCAGGTACGGAACGGCCAGGCCGAGGCCCAGCGCGATGAAGATGGCGACAATCTCGAACACGCCGCGTGCCAGCGCGAACCCGACGGCGGTGCCCAGGAACGGCGCGGAACAGGGCGTCGCCAACAGGGTCGCCAGCGCGCCGCTCATGAAGTGCGATCCCAGACCATGCACATGGGCCGTTCCGGCCCCGATTTCGGACACCGCGTCGGGCAGCGCCACTTCGAAGAAGCCCCACATGTTGCACGCGAACAGCGTCACCACCAACGCCATGGACACCAGGAACCACGGGTGCTGGAACTGGATGCCCCAACCGATGGCCATGCCGAGTTCCTTCAGCACCACCAGCGCCGCCGCCAGCACCAGGAACGAGGCAATGATCCCGGCGGCGCTGGCGAGGAAGCTGAGCCGCACGGTGCGCGGTTTCGCGCCGCCGTGGCTGACCACGCCCAGCAGTTTGATCGACAGCACCGGCAGCACGCAGGGCATCAGATTGAGAATCAACCCGCCCAGCACCGCCAGCCCCAGCATCGCCAGCAGCGACGGCCCCGCGGGCGCGGTCTTGGGTTGGGCATCCGTCAGGGCCAGCATGTCCCCGGTGGCGGGCGCCGGGGTGGCGGTGAATTCCGCCCCCACCGGGGCGTCGGCGAGGGTCAGGGTCAAGGCGACGGCCGTCAGCGGCGCTTTCAGCGCGCTTAGCCCCTCCACGGGTACGGACAAAAGCGCCATCTTGCCGTCCTCGCCGATCGCCACGGCGGGTTTGGCGAACGCCAGCGGGGCGGGGCCTTCGATGAACACGTCCGGAGCGCTGAATCCCTGCCGGGCGGTGGCGGAGACGTAAAGCATTCCCCGGTCCGGGTCGGCTTCGTCCGCCTTGAACTGAACGGCGTCCAGCGCCAGACCCACCGTGTCCCCCGCGCCGGGGACCAGGGATTGATAGCGGTTGATCAGGTGCGCCTCGTCCGACGGGGCGCCGGGACCCGCGGGCAGGGCGATGGACAGCGTGGCGTCATAGGGGATGCACAACTCCGCGCAGGCCAGATAACTCACTTCTGCCGTGAACGTCATGGGCTGTCCCGGCGTTTCCAGGGCGACCGTCAGCGGCAGGACGGTTTCTTCGGTGTATCCCAGGGTCTCGATGCCGAGGATGGAAAAGCGTTCCGGCAAAGGCCAGGCGATGTCGACGGCCTTGACGTTTTCGGACCCACTCCAACTCAGGGACGGCGGAAAGCCGGCGTCGCCCGGGGTGCGCCAATAGATTTTCCAGTGGTCGTTCAGTTGGAAATGCAGCCCCAATTTCACCTGGGGTCCGCCGCCGACGGCGTCGGACTGGCTGATCAGGCGCATGGCCGTGTGTTCCGTCTTCGCCCATGCGCCGCTCGCCGCCTGGGACGGTCCGGACCACAGGGACAGGGCGCATATCAGGGCGAAAACAGCGTAGGCAAATCGGGGCAGGAGTCTCATTGGGACAGTGTAGCGTTTTTAGAAAAAAGGTTAAGGGCAATTGCGTCCGCATCTGGTTTTTGCGTCCGCCTTGGCCTATGGTTTGACGAGGGCCGCGCCATCGGGCGGCGGAAAAAGACGGGACATCCGGGCGATATGACCATTTTGACCTCCGACACCCCCTATCTGGCCGGCCATCTTCTGGTCGCCATGCCGGGCATGACGGATCCCCGATTCACCAAGACGGTTATTTACTTGTGCGCCCACAACGAGGAAGGCGCCATGGGGTTGGTCATCAACCAGCCCATGGAGGACCTGACCTTTCCCGATCTGTTGGAACAGTTGGGCATGTTCATCACCGATCCCGCCGCCAACATCGAAATCCAGACCGGCGGGCCCGTGGAACAGGGGCGGGGCTTCGTGCTGCACAGCCCCGACTATCTGCACGACACCTCCATGGTGGTGGATGAATCCGTGGTGATGACCGGCACGTTGGACATCCTGCGCGCCATCGCCGAGGGCCACGGACCCAAGCGCCGTCTGTTGGCGTTGGGCTACGCGGGGTGGGGGCCCGGGCAGTTGGACCGGGAAATTCTGCAAAACGGCTGGCTCAGCGTGCCCGCCGACCCCGACATCGTTTTCGATGACGATTTGGAGCATAAGTGGCTGCGCGCCTTGGCGAAACTGGGGATCGACCTGAGCTTGTTGTCGGAAGAAGCCGGCCATGCGTGAGCCAGTGTGACATTTTTTAGTTGGGAAAGGCCGCGCGGGACATTACTCTTCCCTAATATGTGGGCCTAATATGTGGGTGTGTTGGGGCTGGACGGGACGATAAGAGCCGATGCGACTCTTTCCCTTGCTTGCTGTCTGGACGTTGACGGTGTTCGTTTCGTTCGCCGCCAGTTCCTATCGCGAGTACAACGGCATGATGGAGTCCGCGCGCATCGAGGCCCGGGCGCACTTCAACGAAATCGTCAACATGCGCCATTGGGCGGCGACGTTGGGCGGGCTTTACGCCCCCATCACCCGTCATACCCAGCCCAATCCGTTCCTCGAGGGACGCGTCGAGGAACGCGACCTCACCACGCCGATGGGCAAAAAGCTGACCTTGCTCAATCCCGCCTACATCACGCGGCTTTTGTCGACCAACCTGGTGCTCGATTACGGGGTGCGCGGACGCCTGATCAGCGCCGACCCCGTGTGGGAGGACAACCGGGCGGACGACTGGGAAGCCGCCGCCATCAAGGACTTTGTCACGCACCGGCGCAACGACCTGATCGAAGTGGCCAGGGTGAACAGCACGGAAAACATGCGCTACATCGCGCCGTTGTATCTCCAAAAGCCATGCATGAAATGCCATGAGGAACAGGGCAAGATCGGCGACTTGCGCGGCGCCATCAGCGTCGCCATCCCCATGGCGCCCCACTATCAGGTTGCCCGTGGGCAGATTGTGTTCCTCGGTCTGGCCCACGGCGGCATCTGGATCGTGGGGCTGGGCGGCATCTGGTTTTTCGGCGGGCGGCTGGGCGAAACCATCCGCAAGCTGCGCCGCAGCGAAACGGTTCTCAACGAAGCGCAGAAGATCTCCCACATCGGCAGTTGGACCCTCAACCATCAGACCAGCAAGCTGACGTGGTCGGACGAGATCTTCAACATGTTCGGCTTCGCCAAGTCCGATTTCGGCGGGCGTTATCAGGATTTTCTCCTGGTGGTTCATCCCGAAGACCGAGACCGGCTTGACCGGGCGTTCTGGGATTCGGTGAAACGCGACACGCCTTACGATTTCGTTCACCGGATCATCCGCGTGAGCGACGGCCGCGAACGCTATGTCCATGAACGCGGGGAACATGAAACCGGCAAGGACGGCGTCGTGGCGCGGTCCATCGGTTCCGTCCAGGACATCACCGAACGCGTCCTGGCCGAACAGGAACTGATCCGCGCCAAGGAACAGGCGGAACAGGCCAACCACGCCAAATCGGAATTCATGGCCAACATGAGCCACGAACTGCGCACGCCGCTCAACGCCGTGATCGGCTATTCGGAAGCGCTCACCAGCGGAATCTTCGGGGATTTCGAAAACGACAAGCAGCGTGAATACGTTTCCGACATCCACAAATCCGGCCAGCACTTGTTGGAACTGATCAGCGACATTCTCGACATCTCGAAGATCGAGGCCCGGCAGGTGGAGCTGTACGAACAGAACCTGGACGTGGCGGACCTGCTTTCCGCCTGCGTCGGGCGCGTGCAGTACATGTTGGACCAGTCTTCCTTGACGTTGTCGGTGGAACGCCCCGGTCACCTGCCGCACCTGTTCGCCGACGAGCGCCGCGTGGTGCAGGTGATCACCAACCTGTTGGGCAACGCCATCAAGTTCACGCCCAGGGGTGGGCGGATCACGCTGTCCGCACGCATCGACGAGGCCGGAGGCTACGCCTTTTGCATCGAGGACACCGGCATCGGCATTCCCGAAAACGAGATCGAAAAAGTTCTGCTGCCGTTCGTGCAGATCGGCGACGTCATGACCACGCCCCAACAGGGCACGGGCCTGGGACTGGCGATTTCCAAGTCCCTGGTGGAACTGCATGGCGGCGCGTTGATACTGGAAAGCAAGGTGGGTGCGGGAACCCGGGTGACGGTCCGCTTCCCGGCGTCAAGGGTCGGCTGATTCAGCCCAGCCGCGCGCGGAAGGTTTCGAAATCCTCGACCCGGTCGATGGCGCCCAGTGCCGCCAGGGTCGGCGGACTTTTGAAAATGCGCATGGCGGCGCGCGAGATGGCGGCTTCATCCACGGCGTCGATCTTGTCCACCGATTCCTGGGTTGGAATGGGACGGCCGAAAATCTTCATCTGCCGCGCCAGCTGTTCCGCCCGGGACGACGTGCTTTCCAGGCCCATGAAGATCGAGGCCTTGAGCTGCGCCTTGGCGCGATTGAGCTCTTCCGCGCTGACCGGGCCGCCGCCGGCAATCTTGCCGATTTCCTCGCACACCACGGGGATCAGTTCGCGGACTTCATCTTCGCCGGTGCCGGCGTAGATGGCGAACAGGCCGCTGTCGGAGTAGGAGCTGAGGAACGAATAGACGCTGTAGACGAGACCACGTTTTTCGCGCACTTCCTGGAACAGGCGCGACGACATGCCGCCGCCGAACAGGGTTGAAAAAACCGACGCCGCGTAAAAATCGTCGTCGTGGTAGTTAACCCCTTCGAATCCCAGCAACAGGTGCGCCTGTTCGATGTCGCGCGCCTCGCGCGCCTCGCCGCCGGCATAGCGGGCGGGTTCGGGCGTGTCGGCGGCGCGGGGCGGTCGGGATGGAAAGTGCCGGCCGGCCAGATCCAGGACCTGATCGTGCGACAGATTCCCCGCCGCCGCCAGCACCATGGCGTCGGGGCGGTATTGGTCGGTCATGTAGCCAAGGATGTCCGCGCGCGGCATGGCGGAGATGCCGTCATGCGTGCCCAGCACCGGGCGGCCCAGCGGTTGGCGCGGATAGCAGGCTTCCTGGAACAGATCGAACACCGCGTCGTCCGGCGTATCGTGGGCCTGATGGATTTCCTGCAGGATGACGCTGCGCTCGCGCTCCAACTCTTCCGGGTCGAGAACCGCGTTCTGCACCAGATCCGCCACCATGTCGACGGCCAGACCCAGATCGTTCTTCAACATCTTGGCGTAGTAGGCGGTGTTTTCGCGGGACGTATAGGCATTGATGTGCCCGCCCACGTCCTCGATTTCCTCGGCGATGCGCTGTGCGCTGCGGGTGCGCGTGCCCTTGAAGGTCATGTGCTCCAGCATGTGCGAGACGCCGTTCATCTCCGGCGTCTCGAAGCGCGCGCCCGCTTCGATCCAGACCCCCGCCGATACCGTTTCGACGTGTCGCATTTCGTCCGTGAGGACGATCAGACCGTTGTCCAGCGTGGTGATCCGGATGGAGTCGCTCACAATTTGCCCCGCGCCTGGAGGGTGCGTTCGATGTAACCCTTCACGGCCTCATAGCTGTTGGGCAGGATCTGGTTGCGTTCCTCTCGCTGGTAGAGGTCGGCCAGGTGCGCGGGCAGTTCCGGATGCACTCCGGCGGCGGCCTTGACGGCGTCGGGGAACTTGGCCGGATGCGCGGTGGCGAGGATCACCATCGGGACCGACGTGTCCCAACGCCGCGCCCGCGCCGCGCCGACGCCGATGGCCGAGTGGGTGTCGAGCAGGTAGCCCGATTCCCTGTAGACGTCGCCGATGATCTTGGCGGTGGCCGCGTCGTCGAAGCGTTCGCCGTCCACCAAGCCCTTGAGCGTGTCCATGAACGCGGGCGTGACGGCGTAGGAGCCCTTGGCCTTGAAATCGGCCATGGCGGTGTTGAGCGCATCGCTGTCGCGGTCCAGAAGTTCGAACATGAAGCGTTCGAAGTTGCTCGAAATCTGGATGTCCATCGACGGGCTGGACGTGGCGACCACGCCACGGGCTTCCATGCGGCCGGATTCGATGAAGCGGATCAGGATGTCGTTGGCGTTGGAGCCGATCACGAACTGGCTCACCGGCAGGCCCATCTTCATGGCGACGAAGCCGGCGAAGATGTTGCCGAAGTTGCCGGTGGGGACCGAGAACGCCACCGGCGTGTCCGGCGCGCCGGCCTTAAGTCCGGCCCAGAAGTAATAGACCACCTGGGCCATGATGCGCGCCCAGTTGATGGAATTCACCGCCGACAGGTGCACCCGGTCGCGGAATTCCGTATCCGCGAACAGGTCCTTCACCGTATTCTGGCAGTCGTCGAAATTGCCTTCCAGCGCGATGTTGTGGACGTTGTCCGACAGCACGGTGGTCATCTGGCGACGCTGCACCTCGGACACCAGCCCGTTGGGGTGCATGATGAAAATTTCGATGTTGTCGCGGTCGCGGCAGGCTTCGATGGCGGCGGAGCCGGTGTCGCCCGAGGTCGCGCCCGCGATGGTCAGCTTCGCGCTGCGCTTGGTCAGCACATGGTCGAACATGCGGCCCAGGAACTGCAACGCGACGTCCTTGAATGCGAGCGTCGGACCGTGGAACAGCTCCAGCACGTATTCATTTTCGCCCAGCTTGACCAGCGGCGCGACTTCGTCGGTGTCGAAGCACGAATAGGCGCCGTCGACGATGGCCTTGAGGTCTTCGAGATCGACCGCACCCTCGACGAACGGGGCCATGACCTTGACGGCCAGGTCGCGGTACGAAAGCGTTTTCATCGCCGTAAGATCGGCGGCGCCGAAGTGCGGCCAGGTCTCGGGCAGGTACAGCCCGCCGTCGCGGGCCAGACCCGTCAACAGGACGTCATCGAAGGAAAGTGTGGGGGCCTTGCCCCGGGTGCTGATGTACTTCACGGCTCGGATCCACCGAAAATTCAAAAAAACGCTCCCCTTCTTAGAGGGGGGCGGCCAAAATGGCAATCGCGAAGCGCAGCGTTTTCGAGGATTCTCCCATGTCTTTGGGCTTCATCACCGTGTTGTTGGTGTTTCAGTTGTTGGGCGAGGCCGTGTCCCGGGGCTTCGGACTGCCCCTGCCGGGGCCGGTCGTGGGCATGGCGTTGCTGTTTCTGGGGCTGATGGTCAGGGGCGGGTTGCCCGACGGCCTGCGCGACACGGCGGGGGGGATCCTCAAGCACCTAGCCTTGTTGTTCGTCCCGGCGGGCGTGGGGGTGGTGATGCACGTTCATCTGTTGGAACGGGAATGGCCCGCCATCGCCACCGCCCTGGTGGCCAGCACCGCCGCCACCATTCTGGCGACCGGGTTGGCGATGGCCGCGCTGGACCGCGCCGGAAAGCGGGGGGGCGCCGGCGATGTCTGACGGGTTCACCGAGATCTGGGCATATTTGTCGGCGACGCCTCTGTTGGGGCTGACCGCGACCCTGATCGCCTATCAGGGGGGACTGTGGCTTTATAACAGGACCAACCGGTTCGCGCTGTTCAATCCGGTGTTGGTGGCGATCGTGGCGTTGATCGCCTTTCTCAAGGTTTCGGGGATGAACTACGAGGCCTATTTCGACGGCGCGCAGTTTATTCATTTCATGCTGGGCCCGGCCACCGTGGCGCTGGCCGTGCCGCTTTACCAGCAATTGGAACGGGTGCGCCGCTCGGCCCTCGCCATCCTGGTTTCGGTCGTCGTGGGTTCGGTGACGGCGGTGGTCACCGCGGTCGGCGCGGCGTGGATGATGGGAGCGTCGAAGACGGCCATGCTGTCCATCGCGCCCAAGTCCGTGACCACGCCCATCGCCATGGGCATTTCCGAGATCACCGGCGGCGCGCCGTCGTTGACGGCGGTGTTGGTGATCCTCACCGGAATTCTCGGCGCGGTGGGGGGCGCGTGGCTGTTGGACGCGTTCGGCGTGAAGGACGAGCGGGCGCGCGGCCTCGCCATGGGCGCGGCGTGCCACGGCATCGGCACCGCGCGCGCGTTCCAGATGGGCGAGGTGGCCGGAGCCTTTTCCGGGCTGGCCATGGGGCTCAACGGCCTCGCCACGGCGGTGCTGCTTCCGGTGCTGCTGCACCTGTTCTTTTAGCCTTTTTTGATGTCTTCGTAGAACCGGAAGACGCCCTTGCCCGCTTCCTTGCGTGCGCTGATGTCGGAAAGGGTGATGACGACGCCGTCTTCCATTTTCACGCCGGTGATTACGTAGCCAACCGCGCATACCTCTTTCGTTGTAGAACTGCTCAATATCGAAGGAAGCACCGCTTTCAACGGTGTGGGCGGCGCGCTCCAGAACCCGTTGGTCCACCATGTGCGGCATTTCGTAGCGGAATAGCCGTCCCAGCAAGTCTCGCCGGCTACGGCCAAGAATTTCCTCGGCGCGGCGGTTCACGTGAGAAAAGCTAAAATCGCCGATCTTGCCATAAATGTTGCGGATGGCGCGAAGGACCAAAAAACCATCCAGGGAGATGTTGAGGATTCCGTCCACCAGTTCCTTGCCGCGCTCGGCTTGCTGTAAGGTGTATTTTTCAATGGAGATGTCGGTGCCGGTCCCGCGGTAGCCGAGAAACGCCCCGTTCGTGTCGAAAAAGGGTCGGCCATTGATCCGGGCCCATTTCCCAAAACCAGTCCGCGCCCGCCTCTGCATAATCTTCGAAGCGTTGTTCCTTGAGGCGCAACTCCATCTCCATGCGGTTGCGTTCAACCGCGTAGCGGATGACGTGGCGCAGCAGATTGCCGTCGAAACTGCCCTTGATGAGAAAGTCCTGGCAGCCGCGGCGGAGGGCTTCCTTGGCCGTGTGCGTTTGCGCCGAAGCGGTCATGACCACCACGGCAGTGTTCGGGGCTTTCGCCCGCGCTTTGTCCAGGGTGTCCATGTCGGAAGAATCCGGCAGCATCAGATCCAAAAGAACGAGATCGAAAACGTGCTGGTCGAGCTGATCCATGGCTTCGGCCAAGGTGGCGGCAACCGTGACGTCGTAGGTTTCGGTGGTGCCTTCCGCGAGAAGGCCTAGGACGAATTTTGCGCTGATACGGCTATCTTCGACCAAAAGAATCTTGATGGAAATCATGGGTCAACTTTCTACCATTTCCTCATGCCCGGTCATGAGTTGAGGGCATTTTTTGTTGTCTCCAATCTTAGCATTGAATGGAGGGGGTGCCTCATAAAAGTCGATGGTTATTCGAGCTTCTTGCGATTGCTACATTTTGCGACAGGAGTCTATTTTGTTTCACGCATAGAGCGCGTATAATCGACTGTCAGATCCAAACGGAGTGCCGTGCGCATGGGTGCGCACGGTCCCACAGAGGGAGGCACAGCATGAAGAAAATCAATGTTTTCCTGGCTTCTGTCGTCTTCGCGGTTTTCGCGTGGATGAGCATTCCGACGGGGGCGCAGGCGTGGAGTTTCATGCCCTGGGATTGGGGCGATGATTGGGGGGACGGTCCCGGTTGGGGCGGCCCGTGGGGCGGCGGCCCGTGGGGCGGCGGCCCGTGGGGCGGCGGTCCGTGGGGATATGGCCCGGGCTACGGCTATCCCTACGGCGGCTACGGCTATCCTTATGGCGGTTGGGGGGGGTACCCCTACGGCGGCGGCTACGGCTATCCCTATGGCGGCTACGCCTATCCTTACGCCCAACCGGCCGCTCCGGCGCAAACCACCCAGCCCGCCAACTGACAAGGCTGGACGATCCGCGAAACCCCGCTCCATCGGAGCGGGGTTTTTGCGTTTGGCGCGCGTTACCGGCAAACGATTGCACAAATTGTCAGCCTGTCCTGGGCGGTTTGCCATGCGCGGCGACTGTGATAGTCTCTGGCCTTGTGGCGCTTCAGCGCCAAATCTTGGGGGGAGCCGGCTTCGCCGGCGCGTGGATCGTAGCATGTACCGCTTGGTCCGGAACTTTTCGCTCGCCAGCGCGGTGGCGATTGTCATCGTGAGCGCGACGCTCGGCTATATTCTGTATGGCAAGCTGATGGGCGATTTGGTGGTCGACACGGAATTGCGCAATGCGTCCGTGGCGCGGTCGCTCGTCAACAGCCTGGGTCCCAATCTCAAGGCTTTTCTCGACCGCGCCGGGGACAGCGCGCCCGGCTATCTGGTCTCCAGCACCGAATACCGCGATTTCGACATCTATTTCCGCCGCGCGACCCAGGGTCTGGGCATCCTGATGGTGAAGGTCTACCGCGCCGACGGCGTGGTGGCGTACGCCTCGGAACCCAGCATGGTGGGGGAAGAGCACCTGGACATTCCGGGCGTCAAGGCGGCGCTCGATGGCCGGCTGGTCAGCGACTTGGTGTTCAAGGACCGCGCCAAGGGTTTCGAAGGGGCGTGGCTCGAACGCGATCTGGTGGCCAGTTACGTGCCGGTGTTGCAGGACGACGCGGTCATCGGCGCGGTGGAACTGTACGCCGACGTCACCGAACCCCTGGCGCGCGCGATATCCATGGCGAAGGATCTGATCATCGTCACGGTGTTGCTGTTCGTGATGCTGTTCGTGGTCCTGTTTTTCATCGTCAATCGCGCGGAATCGGTCATTTTCAAGCAATACCGCGCCATTCGCCGCGAAAACGAAGATCGCCGGGCCGTGGAGCAGGCGCTCAAGGAAAGCGAAAACCGGCTGCAAAGTTTTCTGGACGCGGCGTCCGAATGGATCTGGGAGACGAATTCGAACTACGTCATCACCTTTTTCAATGCACGCATGGGCGAGTGTTGCATGGGCGAGGACTTGTTCATGGGTCAGTCCCTGCGCGCCATGATCGACCGGGGGCTGCAATTCGATCCGGAAAAATGGACCGACCGCCAATCCGACCTGGACGATCGAAAGCCGTTTCGGGGATTGGTGTTTCCCCTGGCCGTCAAGGGCGAGCAGGTCTACATCCGCCTCAACGGCAAGCCCATGTTCAGCGAGGAAGGGATCTTCCTGGGCTATCGGGGCACGGGAACCAACGTCACCGAAGCCGTTCGGGCCAACCACGAACGCAGCCGCAACGAACGGCTGCTGTCGCTGGCGTTCCGGTCCAGCCCCGCGCTGGTGGCGATCACCGACATCGAAAAGGGAACGCATTTCGACGTGAACGAGAAATGGCTGGAGACCTTCGGTTTTCAGCGCGACGCGGTCATCGGCCGCACGTCCTCGGACCTGGACATCTGGGAAGACCCGACCGCGCGCAAGCGGATGGTGCGCGCCGTGCTCGAACAGGGCTTCGTGCACGGTTTCGAGGCCGCCTTGAAAACCCAGTCCGGCGAGGTCCGCGAATTCCTCATGGACGGCGAGGTCATAAAATTCGAAAACGAGCGCCGGCTCATGGTGGTGGCCCAGGACATCACCCAGCGCAAACGCGAACAGGAAATGCTGCGCGCGTCCCATGAGGTGCTGGAAAAGCGGGTGCGTCAGCGCACCAAGGATCTGCACGCCGCCAAGGAAGGGGCGGAAATGGCCAATCGCGCCAAGTCCGAATTCCTCGCCAACATGTCCCACGAATTGCGCACCCCGTTGAACGCGGTAATCGGGTTCTCCGATATCATCAAGCATCAGATGTTCGGCCCGGTCGGCGTGGGCACGTATTTGGAATACGCCGGCCACATCAAGGATTCCGGGGAGCATCTGCTGAATCTCATCAATGACATCCTGGACGTCTCCGCCATCGAGGCGGGCAAGATGGAACTGCGCGAAGGGGAGATCGACATTCAGCACGTCAGCCAGTCGTGTCTGCGTCTGGTCGGCGAGCGCGCGCGCAAGAACGGATTGTCCCTGCTCAACGACGTTTCCGCCAACCTGCCGGGCCTCATCGCCGACGAGCGCCGGGTCAAGCAGGTGATCATCAACCTGTTGTCCAACGCGGTGAAATTCACGCCCAAGGGCGGCGAGGTGCGTCTGTCCGCCCGTATGAACTCGCGGGGCGGTCTGGTGGTGGCGGTGGCGGACACCGGCATCGGCATCGCGCAACAGGACATGGAGAAGGTGCTGAGCCCCTTCGGACAGGTGGACAGTTCCCTGGCCCGTCAATACGAAGGGACGGGGCTTGGGCTGCACCTGACCCGCAATCTGGTCGAGCTGCACGGCGGACATTTGGAAATCGAAAGCGAGGTCGGAAAGGGCACCACCGTGAGCGTCCACTTCCCGCCGGGTCGGTTGGCGTACGAAAGCGGGTTTCCGCACCGCGCGCATGATGACGACGATGGCGATGTGGATGACGACGAAGCGTCCCGGGCCATGGCGGGGGGATGAGAACGCCGGCGCCTTGCATCCGCATGTCGGCGGTGGTGGGGCACCGGGGCGCGGCGGCCGTGGCCCCGGAAAACACCCTCGCGGGTCTGCGCGCCGCCGCCGCGTCGGGCGTGCGCTGGGTCGAAGTCGACGCCCAGTCGTGCGCGGACGGCGGTCTCTTTCTCATGCACGACGACGACGTGTCGCGAACCACGGACGGACGGGGTTTGGTGTGGCGCATGTCCAGCACAAAGCTGCGGGAATGCCGCGTCGGCGGCGCGCCGGTTCCCTCCCTGTCCGAAGCGATGAAGGAAGCGCGGGCCTTGGGCCTGGGCGTCAACGTGGAGATCAAGACCCCGGCCTTTGCGGAGCCCGAACGCGTGGCGCGAACGGGACGCGCGGTGGCGCGTCTCCTGTCCGAATACGCCGACGGCGTCAGGGTGCTGGCGTCCGGTTTCGACCAAGGCGCCCTGGCCGCCGCGCGGGCGGCGTCGCCGGACCTGCCGCTGGCGTGGAACGTGGATGCGATCCCCGGCGATTGGCGGGACGTGGTCGATCGACTGGGCGCATGCGCCGTGCATTGCCTCGATGCGCCCGGCAACCACGGCGTCATTCCCGCCGTCCTGGCGTCGGGCCATGGCGTCGGCGTCTACACCGTCAACGATTTGAACCGGGCGCGGGCCTTGTGGGCCATGGGCGTGTGGTCCGTGTTCGCCGACGACCCCGGGGCGCTTGTGGACAAATCGCCGGACGCGGGGGTGGCAATTCCCGGTTCGAGACGTTAAACTCCGCCCTCCCGAAATTTTTCTGCACAAGGACAAAACTATGGCCACGTTCGCCCTCACCATGGACAACCTCGAAAGCACGATCGAAGACAACGAGATCGTGCTGATCGACTTCTGGGCGGATTGGTGCGGTCCGTGCAAGATGTTCGGTCCCGTGTTCGAAGCCGCCGCGGGAAAGCACGACGGCATCGCGTTCGCCAAGTGCGACACCGAATCCGAACAGGTCGTCGCCGCGCAGTTCGGCATCCAATCCATCCCCACCATTGCGGCGTTCCGCGACCAGATCTTGATTTTCTCCCAGCCCGGCGCCTTGCCGGCGGAAGCGCTGGACGAACTGATCAAACAAATCAAGGCCCTGGACATGGACGATGTCCGCGCCCAGATCGCCAAGGCGCAGGAAGAAGCGGCCAAGCAGAACGGCTGACTCCGTGCCTTGACGAACGTCATAGCGTCCAGCGGCGCATATCGACGATGGTTGACGACGGCTCCGGCGGAAGCGCCGGAGCCGTTCGCATTTGCGCCGATACCCAAAATCCGGTTGGTGCCCGGGCGCGTGCGGCGATAAACTCCGACCCCACCCCGATCCGATCGACAGAGCCCCGCAATGAACCCCAACACCATCCGCATCGAAGACCCCTTCGCCACGCCACCCGCCCCCGCCACCGGGTTCGCCTTGTTCCATTACGGCTTCCGGCCGTTCTTTTTTCTGGCGGGGCTGTTCGCGGCCGTCAGCGTGCCGTTGTGGGTGGCGCTGTACGCCGGGGGCGTGGATTTGAATTTGACCGCCAGCCCGCTGGCGTGGCACGGACATGAAATGCTGTTCGGCTACACCGGGGCGGCGATCGCGGGGTTTTTCCTCACGGTGGTGCCCAACTGGACCGAGGAAAAGGCCCGCCGTGGCGGCGTTCTGATCGCGTTGAGCCTCGCGTGGCTCATCGGCCGGATCGCGTTTTGGGCGCAAGGCGTGCTGCCCTACGGCATGGTGATGGCGGCCGACATGGCGTTCCTGTTGGGGCTGTTCTGGCTGATCTACCGGCCCTTGGTCGATCCCAAATACCGCCGTCAGTTTGTCTTCGTGCCGATCCTGGGGGTGTTGATCGCCGCCAACGCCATGGTTCACATGGGGATCTGGGGCGTCGATTGGGGCGGGCGGGACTGGACCGCGCGAGGGCTGTCGCTGGCCGTGGACGGGGTGATCGTGTTGATCGCGGTGATGGGCGGACGGGTGACGCCGAGTTTCACGTCCAGTTACGTCGGGCACACCGATCCGAATTTCAAGGTGAAGCAAAGCCTGTCGTTGGACCGCAACGTGATGTTCGCCACCTGGGCCATGCTGGTGGTGGACCAGATCTCACCCCTCGGACCCGTGGCCGGGGCGATCAGCCTGTTCGCCGCCGTTCTGCACGCCGTGCGTCTGTCGGGATGGAAGACCGGACGAACTTTGCAAAACCCCATTTTGTGGGTGCTGCATTTGGCCTACGGCTGGATGGTCCTGGGGCTGGCGCTGAAGGCTCTGGGCGACTGGGGCGTGGTCGCGCCCGGCGACGTGCTGCATGCGCTGACCATTGGAGCCGTCGGCAACTACACGCTCGGCATCATGACCCGCGCGTCGTTGGGCCATACGGGGCGCAAGATCCACGCGGCGCGGCCCATCGTGTGGGCCTATGTCCTGGTCAGCGCGGCTGCCGTCCTGCGTTTAGCCGTGGCGGTGTTGCCGGAGCTGAGCACGGAACTCGTGATGGCGTCGGGCGCCGCCTGGACCGTGGCGTTCGCCATCTTCTTCGCGGTCTACGCCCCGATCCTGATGCGCCCCAGGGTCGATGGCAGGCCCGGCTAAGGACAACCGGAGGGCCAGATGGGCTTTTACAGCAACCTGCCCGAAGACCGGCCACGGTCCTGGTATCAGGAATTCCGCGCCGAGGTGGTGAGCGATCACCGTCAACTTCTGGCGTGCCGGGAAGAGCGCGCGCGCCGGGGCGATTGGTCGTTCGACCACGCCCGCATGCGCACCCAGGAATTCTACCGCGAGCGGATCACCGGATACCGGCGCACCGAGTCCATCACCCAGGCCGAATGTGACGAACTTCTGGAACTGGTCGAAAAGCTGGGCGCGCCCGAATTTCCCCGGGACTGAAATTCACGCCGTTTCCATGGTGTTGGCGGGGCGGCTGTGTTAGAGGTTGGGGGCTTGAAAACAGGAACGGATTCGTCATGAGAACCACGGAAATCGCCCGCGTGCAGGAATATCTGCGCAAAGCCTTCAACAACAATCGCATCGCCGTGCCGCCGCCCATGAAGGCGGACGCGCCGGTCGAGGTCTATATCGGCGACGAATTCATCGGCGTCCTGCACCGCGACGAGGACGAGGGCGAGGTGTCCTATTCCTTCATCATGACGATCCTGGACATGGACCTGCCGCCGCTCGGCGACATCTGATGTCCGGTTCGTTCATGCCCGTCGCGTCCCGGAACATCACGCGGGTTACGGGGGCGAACCTCTTGCCAAGACCGGGTTTCCGGGGGTAGACAAGCCGCGTCGCTCATTTTGAAGGAATGGTTTCATGGGCCATAGTCGCAAAATTTCCGTGATCGGGCTGGGCTACGTCGGGCTGCCGGTCGCCGTGTCGTTCGGCAAGCAGGGCCGCGTCGTCGCGTTCGACATCAACACGGCCCGCGTCGCCGGGCTGAAGGCTGGCCATGACGTCACCGGCGAAGTGGAAGACGCGGAACTGGCCGAGGCGGACCTCTTGCTGACCACGGACCCGGCGGACCTCGCCCGCGCGGACTTTCACATCGTGACGGTGCCGACGCCGGTCGACGACGCCAACAAACCGGATTTGACGCCGCTGGTTTCCGCCTCGACGACGGTGGGCGGACGCCTCAAGAAGGGCGACATCGTGGTCTACGAATCCACCGTGTTCCCCGGCGCGACCGAGGAAATCTGCGTGCCCGTGCTGGAAAACGTGTCGGGACTGAAGTGCGGTTCGGACTTCACGGTGGGCTATTCCCCCGAACGCATCAATCCGGGCGACAGGGAACACCGTTTCGAAACCATCACCAAGGTGGTGTCGGGCCAGGACGCGCACACGCTCGACGTCGTCGCGGCGGTGTACGGCTCGGCGGTGAAGGCCGGCGTGCACAAGGCCCCGACCATCAAGGCCGCCGAGGCCGCGAAGGTGATCGAAAACACCCAGCGCGACCTCAACATCGCGTTGATGAACGAATTGGCGCAGATCTTCGACCGTCTCGGCATCGACACCCGCGACGTTCTGGACGCGGCGGGAACGAAATGGAATTTCCTGCGTTTTTCGCCGGGCCTGGTGGGCGGGCATTGCATCGGGGTCGATCCGTACTACCTGACGCACCGCGCCGAACAGGCGGGCTACCGCCCTCAGGTGATTTTAGCGGGGCGAAAGATCAACGATTCGATGGGCGCGTTTGTCGCCAACAGCGCGGTCAAGCTGATGTTGAAGACCGCCGACGGCGGGGCGAAGCCGGATACGGTCGCGGTGCTGGGCCTGACCTTCAAGGAGGACGTGCCGGATCTGCGCAACACCAAGGTGTTCGACGTGATCGAGGAACTGGAAGCCTTCGGCCTTCGCGTGAAGATCCACGACCCTATGGCCGAGCCCGCCGAGGCGCGCCACGAATACGGGATTGATCTGACGCCGATGGAGAGCCTGGGGCAAAGCGACGCGGTGATCGTCGCCGTGCCGCACAAGTCGTACGTTCAGGGCGGCTGGCCGATGGTCCAGGGCCTTTTGAAAAACGGACGGGGCGTGGTGGTCGACGTGCGCGGCGTGCTGGACCGCGACCGGGTCCCCGACGGCGTCACCCTGTGGCGCCTGTAACGCCCGGCGGCAAACCAAACATCACGGAGAGGCTGGAGCGGGTGAAGGGAATCGAACCCTCGTCGTAAGCTTGGGAAGCTTCTGCTCTACCATTGAGCTACACCCGCGTCGCGCCGCACACTATCACGCCTGGGAAAACGGCCGCAAGGGCCATCGTGGAAAAGCCCCGCCGGTGAATGCGCGCGGGGCTTTTCCGGTTTGGCTGGGGCGGTAGGATTCGAACCTACGGTACACGGTACCAAAAACCGATGCCTTACCACTTGGCCACGCCCCATCGGTGGGGGGAAAATACGAAGAAACGCCCTTCGGCGCAAGCGGTCATTGGCGAAAAAATACCGTCATCGGCCCCCTTCGGGTGGGGACAGCATGGGCGCAGCGGCGCACCACCAGTCGGGATGGGCGTCGGTGATGCGCCGCGCCCCGGCCTCGGCCTCGGCGCGTTCGGCGAACAGGGCGAAGCAGGTCGCGCCGCTGCCGCTCATGCGCGCCAGCAATGCGCCGTCCAGCTTTTCCAGCGCCGCCGCCACCTCCCCGATCACCGGGGCCAGCGCCATGGCCGGAGCCATCAGATCGTTGCGCCGCGCGCCCAGGAGCTCGGCGAAATGTCGGGCGTCGCGGGGCGTTTCCGTGAAGGGGGCGGGGGGGGTGAAGCCGCCCTGGCGTGCCTTGAACACGGCCGGGGTCGACACCGCGATGCCGGGGTTGACGAGAACCATCCACATCTTGGGCAGCGCGGGGGCGGAAACCAGCCGTTCGCCGATGCCGGACATGAACACGGGGCGGCCTTCCAAGCAGACGGGAACGTCCGCGCCCAGCGACAGGGGGAGGTCGCCGAACGCGTGCGCGCGCACGTCCGAGCGCCAGCCCTTGAACAATTCGGCAAGTGCATGCGCGCCATCCCGGTCCCGCGCCAGCTGGCCCGCGGCGTGATGGATATCGTCGTCATGCAGATCCAGGCGCCACAGCCGGGCCAGAACCTGGAGCGCCGCCGCCGCGTCCGCCGACCCGCCGCCGATTCCGGCGGCCACCGGCAAATGTTTGTCGAGGGTCAGACGAGCGTCGGCCCCCACGCCCGCGTGCGCCGCCAACGCGCGGCCCGCGGCCAGGACAAGGTTGTCCCCGTCGTTCAAAAGCTTGTGCGCGAACGGTCCGGTGATGTCCAGGACGAGCCCGGCCCCCTCGGGAGCGGCGGCGGCGGCAACGGTGTCGCACGCCCCGGCGAAGACCACCAGACTGTCCAGTTCGTGGTAGCCGTCATCGCGCCGTCCGGTCACGTGCAGATACAGGTTGACCTTGGCCGGAGCGGTTTCGGCAATGGTGATGGTCATCGGGGCGGTCTACTTCTTGTCGGGCTTTCCCTGGACGGGTGCCGGCAGGCCGGATGTCAGCTTCTTTTCGATGGTGGCCACCAAGTCCGGTTCCGGTTCCATGGTCAGCGCGCGTTCCCATTGAAAGCGGGCCTCGCGTTTGCGGCCGACCCGCCACAAGGCGTCGCCCAGGTGGTCGTTGATCACCGGATCGCCCGGTTCCAGCATGATGGCGCGTTCCAGCTTCAATACCGCTTCCTGGAACTGACCCAGGCGGTACAGCCCCCATCCCAGGCTGTCGGTGATGTAGCCGCTGCGCGGCCGCAGGTCCACGGCCTTGCGGATCATGTCCAGCGCGCGATCCAGGTTCTTGCCCTGATCGATCCAGGAATAGCCCAGGTAGTTGAGCACCATCGGCTGTTCCCCGTCCAGCTCCAGGGCTTTCAGGAAATCGGCTTCGGCCTTGGGCCAGCGCTTGGTCCGTTCATAGGTGATGCCGCGGGCATAGAGGATGTGCCAGTGCTGGGTTTCGATCGTGCCGACGCGTTCCAGGGCGTCGGAGTAGGCCACGTTCGCTTCGTCCATGCGGTCGTGGCGACGCAGAATGTCCCCCAACTGCACCAGTGGCAGGGCCCGGTCCTTGCGTTCGCCGGCCAGTTCGCGCAGGAGGGCGATCGCGCCGTCCTGGTCGCCCATGCGGTCCAGGTTGTCGGCAAGGCGCAGACGGCTGGTCCAGCGCAAGGCGGAGGTTTTGGGAACGGCCATGTAAATGGCGTTGGCTTCCTCGTAGCGGCCGTTGCCTTCCAAGGACTGCGCGACGAACAGACGGGCGTCTTCGAGGTTCGGATTGAGGTCCAGCGCCATGTGCGCCAGCACGGCCAATTGATCGTCGGTCAACTGCGTTTGCAGGATGGCGGCCAGATTGTAGAGGCTTTCGCCCGCCCCTTCGCGGGCGGTGGAAACGGCCAGGGGCGGGCGCTCGCCCTTTTCGATGCGGGCCTTGGCCGGAGCCAGCAGGGGTTCGCCCTCACCGGCCTCTGCGTATTTGGCGTACAGCTCCGACGCTTCCTTGGTCATGCCCCGGCGTTCCAGGTGCTGGCCGTAGAGTTCCGCCGTGCGCGCGGACAGGCGCGACGCGTTGAGGTGGGCTTCGAAATGCTTGGACGCGGCTTCGCGGTTCCCGGCGATGTCCTCGATCAGCGCGGCGTGGAGGTGGTAGACCCCCTCCATCGGCGGATGTTTCTTCATGGGTTCGAGGCTTTTAAGCGCCCCGGACAGGTCCTTTTGACCCACCTTGGCCCAGGCTTCGAACAGCGCGGCCAGCAGGCGGATGAGGCCGGTTTCGTTGTCCGCCAGAAGCGGCGCGACCTTATCGTAATCCCCCGTCTTGATGGCGGTTTGCGCCCGCAGCAAGTCGGAGAAGGGAGCCTTTTCATCGGCCGCCGAGATGACGTTCAGCGCGTCGAGAGCCCCGTCCAGGCGTCCTTCTGTGAGGCACAGCGCATAGAGGCGGTGTTGCAGGTCCAGGGTCGAAAACGTTTCATCGCGCATCGCAGCGCCGTAGAACGACAGTGCGTCCCGGCCGGAACCGAGTTGTTCGGCATGGCGCCCGGCCAAATACCGTCCCGAAGGGCTGAGCCCAAGGCCTTGCATGTCGGGGGCGGCCCACGCCGGGGCGGCGGGCAGGCCAAGTGAAAGCGCAACCGCCCCGGTCGTGACCAGGGCGGAAAAACGGGACCGGGGGTGTGAATGGCGTCGCATGCGTGCGAGTGTATCCCCCAACGTGCCGCCCCGCAACTGGACAGAAGGCCATTACTCTTCCAGCAAGGCGTCGCGGTGGCGTTTGAGGAGTCTGGGCGCGTCCACGCGCCGTTCCTCGCCCGCGAAGTTCAGGTCGTCGTGACGCCGCCGGTCGGGTCCAAGGAAGTCGACGCTTTGCACGAACCGGCGCGGATGGGCGATGATTTCGCAGATGTGTCCGTACAGGGTTTTGGTGGAGACGGGCTTGACCAGGAACTCGTTGGCCCCGGCGTCCCGGGCCGCCATGACGTGCTCCTTGTCGGCATGTCCGGACAAAATGATGATGGGCACCATGGGGTTTTCGATTTTCGGCGAGGTCCGCACCAGATGCGTGAAATCGATGCCGTCCATGGGCGTCATGAGCAGATCGCAAAGGATGATGTCGGGCGGGAAGGTCTTCAGCGCCGACAGGGCCTCGATGCCGTCGCCGCTTTCCTCGATCTGGTGGGCGCCCAGGCTGTTGAGCATGGCCCGCACCACTTCGCGCGCGTGGCGGTTGTCGTCGATGATCAGAAAACGCAGGTTCTCGATATTGTAGTCATGCATCGGTTGACGGCCTTCGCAAAGGTAGCCTCCATGGTGCGGCGACAATGGTATGATAACATATTTGGGCCGTATCGAGCAGACGTCCCGAAACGTCCCGAGGCGGGGGCGGTGCCGGCCGTGCTCCACCGATTGATCTGCGCTTCGCGAAGTTGAAGACCATGTCCAAGCCCTACCGAGTCAGCAACCGCGCGTCTTTGCGCTATTCCATAAAGGATGGCGCGGCGAGCGCCATCGCCACCGGTGTCTCGGATCATTATCTCGGCGCCTTGGCCTTGTTTCTCGCCGCCAGCCCGGCCCAAATCGGCTGGCTTGTCAGCCTGCCCGCCTTGGCGGGGTCGTTGAGCCACGTTCTTGCCGTTTCCTCCGTCCGGCGTGGCTTCCCCCGCTTGCCGGTCATCGTGGGCGGGGCGGCGGCGCAGGGGGCGGTACTTGTTCCCATGGCCTTGTTGCCCGCCATTTCCATTGACGGGGCGGTGACGCTGCTCATTGTCCTGGCCGTTCTGCGCGCCGTCGCCGGAAACTTCATCCAGCCTTTGTGGCAAAGCGTGATGGGGGATTTGACGTCGGAACGGTGGCGGGGAAGATTTTTTGCCGGTCGGACCCGGCTGGCTTCCCTGCTCGCCTTCGCGGCCTTGGTCGGGGGGGGATTGATCCTGGATGCGTCCAAGGCGTGGGGCATCGCCTGGGCCGGATTCATGGCCTTGTTCCTAATCGCCGCCGCCGCGCGGTTCACTTCGGTGTTCTATCTGTCGCGGATGCACGATCCCGGCCAGACGTCGGCGCCGGTTGCGGACGGCGGGTTCCATCCCCGTTCGGCGTTTTTGCGCTTCGCCCTGTTCGTCGCGGGGATGCATGGGGCCACGGCCCTGGGGGGGCCTTTCTTCGGCGTTCACTTGTTGCGGGATCTTCAGTTTACGTATGTGGAGTTCATGTCGGTGATCTCCGTGTCCGTGTTTGCCCAGTTCGCGACCCTGAACGCCTGGGGCGGGATTTCCGACCGGTTTGGGAACCGTCTGGTTTTACGGACCGCTTCGTGGATCATCCCGGCCGTGCCCATGTTGTGGCTGTGGAGCGATAGCGTGTGGTGGTTCATGGCCGTTCAGACCTTGGGAGGGTTGGCCTGGGCCGGGTTTTCCCTTTCCAGCGGCAACTACCTTTACGATCTGCGCGGCGGTCGACCAAGACTCACCATGTTCGCAATCAGCGCCGTGATTTCAGGGGTCGCGGTCTTTTCGGGGGGGGTCATCGGCGGCTATCTGGCCGATCGGTTGCCCATGGCGGCGAGCCTGGGGGATTTCGAGGTCTCCTGGAACCACCCCTTGTATGGCGTGTTCCTGTTGTCCGGCGTGATGCGTTTGATGGCGGTGGTCTTGCTGATGCGGGGCATGGCGGAACTGCGCGACGTGGCCAAGGGGGGCGTGCGCCAGGTGATTTATCGCCTAGCGCGGTTCAACTCGGTGAGCGGCGTGATGTTCGATCTGGTTGCGACCGCGCGCAAGCCCAAGCCCGAACGACGGCGACGCCAGACTGGACGGGGATCCCCATGACGGCAGGCGGAAATGGCCGATATATTCACTTTTTATAATTTTCCGTAGCGGAAATCCCGAATGTTTTGGTACAAAACCTGCGCACGAAATTTTCGGCCGGTTCCGGGGGAGGCTCGGGGCTGGCTTAACCGTTAGGAAACGAGGGGAATATTAGTGATGTCTCAATTGGTCGAACCCCATGGCGGCAAAGGTCTGAAGCCGCTGCTGGCGCCCAAAACCGAACGCGCCGACGAAATCGCGCGCGCCAAGAACCTCAAGCAGGTTCCGATGAGCAGCAAGGAGACTTCGGACGTTCTGATGTTCTCCATGGGTGCGTTCACCCCGTTGGACGGCTTCATGGGCCGTGACGACTGGGCCGGCGCATGCAAGGACATGAAGCTGAAGGACGGTCTGTTCTGGCCGATTCCGGTGACCCTGTCCGCCGACAAGGCGCTGGCCGATTCCATCGGCAACGGCGAGGAAGTGGCGCTGGTCGACGCGGAATCCGGCACCGTCATGGCCATCATGACCGTGACCGAGAAGTTCGCGCTGACCGAAGAGGACAAGGCGTTCGAATCCCAGAACGTCTACACCACCACCGACATGGAACACCCGGGCGTGCAGAAGGTTTATGCCCAGAAGGACGTGTGCCTCGCGGGTCCGCTGAAGGTCATCGACGAAGGCCAGTTCCCGAAGATCTTCGGTGACCTGTACCAGCGCCCGGCCGAAGCCCGCGCCGCGTTCGCCGATCGTGGCTGGTCCACGGTCGCCGCGTTCCAGACCCGCAACCCGATGCACCGTTCGCACGAACACCTGGCCAAGATCGCGGTCGAAGTCACCGACGGCGTGTACATCCACCAGGTTCTCGGCAAGCTGAAGGCCGGCGACATTCCCGCGGAAACCCGCACCAAGGCGATTCAGGCGATGATCGACAACTACTTCGTGTCGGGCACCGTGATTCAGGCGGGCTACCCGTTTGAAATGCGCTACGCCGGTCCGCGCGAAGCCCTGTTCCATGCGCTAATCCGCCAGAACTACGGCTGCTCGCACCTGATCGTCGGCCGCGACCACGCGGGCGTGGGCGACTACTACGGCCCGTTCGACGCGCAGCACATCTTCGACAAGCTGTGGGACGGCGCGTTGCAGACCCAGCCGCTGAAGATCGACATCACGTTCTACTGCTCGAAGTGCATGGGCATGGCGACCGCCAAGACCTGTCCGCACGACAAGTCGCACCACGTGTCCATCTCCGGCACCAAGCAGCGTGAAATGCTGAGCGCCGGCCAGGACATCCCGCCCGAATTCTCCCGTCCGGAGGTCGTGGCGATCCTGCAGGAATACTACAAGGGCCTGAAATAAGCCGCTTGTGAACGCCTAAGTGGAAGGGGGAGAGGTTTCGGCCTCTCCCCCTTTTCTTTTTTCGCAATAGGCTCAGTGGTAGTCGATGCTGACGCGATCGCCGGCGATGGGGCGGAAGTGGGTGTTGGCGAAGGCCACGTGGTCGGGGTGGTCGCGGTAGCTGGCGATCACCGCCGGGTGGCAGAATTTGACCAGCCAGGTGTAGCGGTACCCGGCCTTGTCCTGGACCGCCTCGCCGGTGAAAATGCGCATCACCCCGGGGATGTTGGAGAGCACGCGCTCGCCTTCGCGGATCATGGCCAGGTCGTCGGCGGGGTCAGCGTTGGTGGTGTTGTAGATGATCAGATGCTCAACCGGCGTCCACGGTTCGGACTGCTCCAGCACCTCATCCGCGCGTCCGGCACCGCCCCAAAGTTTCATGCAACGTTCGGCTTCGTCGGCGATGGCGTCGGCGACGCCTTTCATCTGGCCGGTATAGTTGGCCTTTCCGGCGGCGCCGTTGTCCCGCACGCGCGCGCCGGCGGCCTCGGCGAGGGCGGTGTAGTAGTTGATCTTGGCAATGCCATTTTCGATCAGGCGCACATACTGCTCGTCGTCCAGGCCGGTGCCGCCGTGCAGGACCAGGGGAATCCCCAGCGCCGCGTTGATGTCACGCAGGCGATCATAGTCGAGTTGCGGCTTGCCCTTCATGCGCCCATGCACGGTGCCGACGGACACGGCCAGGAAATCCACCCCGGTGCGCTCGACATAAGCCTTGGCCTCGTTCACCGTGGTGTAGGCGATTTCGCCGGGATGGCGTTCGGCGTCCTCGCCTTCCACGCCCGGGATATAGCCCAGTTCCCCTTCGACCGGCACGCCGCAGCCGCGCGCCATTTCGACGACGGCGAGGGTTCGGGCCGCATTGTCCTCGAACGGCAGGTGCGAGGCGTCGACCATGACCCCGTTGCCGCCATGACGGATGGAGCGTACGGCCGTGTCCAGGCTGGCGGCGTGGTCCATGTGGATGGCGACGGGAACCGTGGCGCGCTTGGCCGCACGCTCCATGGCCGCCATGAGGAGTTCGAAATCGAAATAATCGAAGTGGGATTCCGCCAACGACAGGATAACGGGCGAACGGGTGCTTTCTGCGGCGGACATGATTCCGGTGACGAAATCCAGACTCACCGCGTCGAACGCGCCGACGGCGTAGCCGTTGCGATACGCGTGGACGAGCATGTCCTTCATGTTGACCAGCGGCATGATTGGCCCCCCTCGTTGTTTCGGTTCGCGGTAATGTATTCCCGCTTCGGGCCATATCAAGGCCCGGACCGCAAAGAACCTACAGCTCCGTGTACTTCTTGGCCGTGCCGCGCGCTTTTTCGACGGGGTATTTGGCGTCGTTGAGATCGATCTTGCGGTGCGCCTCGTCGACGATGTCGAGCCCCGCCCGTTCCGCGATCAGCAGAAGATACAGGAAGACGTCCGAGACCTCTTCCGCCAGACGCGCCCGGAAATCCGGGTTGGTGATGAGGTCCTCGACCGTCCCGGTGTCCTTCCACTGGGTCAGTTCCATGAGTTCACCGGCCTCGATTCCCACCGATTGGATCAAGTCCTTGAGATTGTGAAACCGCCGCCAGTCGCGGTCGTCGCGGAACCGGGTGAGGCGGCTGGTCAAATCCTGGATGCTGTCGGTCACGTCGCGCTCTTTCTTGAAATGGGGGGGGACTGTCGACAGCAGCTTCCTTCCCGATCGCGCCGACGTCAACGAAGAACGTGACAGGGCGGGGAAAATATCCCATAAAACGGCCAAACGCGCGGCTTGACCGCGCCATGAACCCCGACCGCGTCACAAGAAGTCAGGAACGGTTCCCCATGTTGATCGCGCAGATTTCCGACACCCACATTTTGCCTCCGGATCCGGAAAACCCGAAGACGCTGGCGCGCATCCAGGCGTTGGAAACCTTCGTCGCCCACATCAACGGGCTCGACGAAAAGCCCGACTGCGTGATTCATTCGGGCGACGTCGCCCACGGCGGCACGCCGGAGCTCTACGCCATCGTCCGGGGCATCCTGTCGAAACTCTCCGTTCCGGTGTATTTCGCGGTCGGCAACCGGGATCATCGCAAGACCATGGTGGAAGGGCTGGGCGGCCTGGGCGAAGCCAGTCTGGCGGGAGAATTCGTGGTGTACGCCGTGAACGATTACCCCGTGCGGCTGGTCTCCATGGACACCCAGCATCGCGAACGCAACGTCGGAACGACGTGTTCGGTGCGTCTGGCCGCGCTGGAGGCGTTGCTGAACGAGAACACCGAGAAGCCTACCGCGCTGTTCATGCATCACCCGCCGTTCGAAGTCACCAATTGCCCCGATCCGTTCCAGTTCGACGACAAGGTGCTATCCGACGCGTTTCTGGACGTGGTGGCGAGCCATAAGCACGTGGTCCATCTGTTCTGCGGCCACATGCACAGGCGGTTTTCGGTGGATCTGGGAACCTGCGTCGCGACGGTCACCCCGCCACTGTCTCCGGACAACCGCTTCGGCGAATTTCCCGAAGACCTCAGGGGGCACCCCCTCTACAGCCTGCACCGCTGGATTCCCGAATCGCGTCGCTTCGAGACCGACCTGCGCCCGGCGAAGCTGGGGTAAGACGGACGGGACCGCGCGCCCCGAACGCCGAGGCGCGGAGAAAACCGAGCCGCGCACGAGGGGTAGGAAAATCTACGGGTCCTGAGTCGGTGTGAGCAGAAAATCGGAATGTTATAAGAAAATAAGCCTTGACAAATCGTCCTTGGTTTGTTATATATGCCTTAACGAAACGGGACAGTTGCGCCTACACTCAGGGCGCGGGTCCCGTTTTTCAATGGGGCGCGATGTGACGATTGTTTGAGCGCCCCCTGGGGTGGCGAACGTGGTGGGGGTCGAAGTCGGAGCGGAGAGGCGATCTATTGCGCGGCCCAAACGATGCGCGCGACCCATTCCACCTCGGACGTGGGGATTTCCCGATCCGCGTGGGCGGGGTTGAAGGAGCTGAGCTCCACCCGTTGCGCGGTTTTGCGCTTCAGCACCTTGGCCATCACTTCGCCGCCCGCGGTTTTCACCACGACCCGGTCGCCCCGGCGCACGCCCGATCCCGGAGAGACAATGACGATGTCCCCGTCACGATATACGGGCTCCATGCTATCGCCAGATATTTCAAGGGCGTAGGAATGATCGTCCGAGGTGCCTGGGAACTTGATTTCGTCCCAGCCGCCGCCGGTCGGATAGCCTGCGTCGTCGAAATAGCCTTGCGCGCCGGCCTGGGCGAAGCCGATCAAGGGGATGTTGTGCTGGGGAACGGTGTCGCCGTCCTGGAGGTAGGCGACGAATTCCATCAGGTCCGCGCCGGTGGCGCGCAGAATCTTCGAGACGCTTTCCGTGGACGGCCAGCGCAATTTGCCTTCGCCCGTGGTGCGTTTCGACTTGTTGAACGTGGTGGGGTCCAGGCCGGCCTTGCGTGCCAAGCCCGAGGTCGACAGCCCATGGGCCGCCGCCAGCTTGTCCACCGCTTTCCAGACGTCGCCATGCTTCAACATGGGAAGATCATCACATAATCGCGGCGCAGTGTCATTAGGAAGAAATAGCCAATAATTCCTTGACACAGGAATTCGCATCTCCATAGAATAGAACAAAGCAGGAACAATCATCCATTTTTAGGAGGACGATATGGCAAGGACCCGTTTCGTGCGCAAACCGATACCCGTAAAGCGCGTCGTGCTCTTTGTTAACTCGGAAGAGGCGTGGTTCTGGTTTGTCCGGGCGCAGCGCGCGCGCCACGACGGCGCCGTGATGTTGGAAGCCGCCACCGAGGACACCCGGCCCTGCGACCCGGACGACATCTATCGCATGGTGATGGAGCTCCACCGCAAACGCGTGTTGCATGCACACCATCTCAAGACGCTTGCGCGCTATGGATGGCGGCAATGTCCACCCGACCGGCGGGTGCGCGGCGAACATCGCGATCTCGTCCTGTGGGACGAGGCGTTGGATCGCTTGACCACGGTCATGAACGCCAAAGGGCTGATTTATCGGGAGGAAGACCATGCCGAAGCCTGTTGATGCGAACTTCGGGGATACGGCGAAGCCCCAAGCCCTGGTGGCGTTCCACGGACGCACCGACTTCTGGTGGCTGCGCGTTCTGCGGCCGGGGTTTCGACATTGCCTCGCCGTGATCCCCGACGCGGGACAGTGGGTGATGATCAATCCGCTGTCGATCGGAACCGAGGTGTCCATCTGGCCCGGCCTCGGCGTCGAGGACATGAAGTCATGGCTGACCGGACAGGGGTATACGGTCGCAACGTGTGCGTACGACCCGCCGCGCGCCAACCGGCGTACGAACCGCCCCTTGCCCTGGCGGCCCTACACCTGCGTCGAGGCGGTGAAAAGGGCTTTGGGACTGCGCATGGCCGGGGTTCTGACGCCGTGGCAACTTTTTTGCGCACTCCATAGGAAAAAAGTCCTTGACAAACGATCCGATCTGGCGTATAACCATCCTTAACGAAACGGGACAGTTGCGCCCGGACCCAGCCCGGTGGCCTCGGCCACCGGGTTTTTTCATGCGCGGGCGTCGCCCGCGTTTTGCATTTTCAACATCATGAAAGGAGACCCGAACAATGGGTGGAATTTTCTCTAGCCCCTCCATGCCCGCCATCGCGGCGCCCGCGCCCATCGAGGACACGACCGCCGAAGAAGAAAAGAAGGCCCGCCTGGAAGGAATCGAGCGCCGTCGCCGTGGTCGCGCGGGCACCATTCACACGTCCGAACGCGGCCTGTTGCAGTCCGCCGCCGACAAACCGAAGAAAAAAGACCTGCTGGGAGAATGATCATGGACGAGTTAACGCCCGAGTCCGTCGTTCGGGCCTTCAAGCGCGCGAAGGACAATCGCGCGACTTGGGAGGGTCACTGGCGGGATTGTTACGACTACGCACTGCCCTTGCGTTCGCAATCCATGGCGAAGGGGGCCAAGACCGGCGACAAGTTGTTCGACGGCACCGCGCCCGACGCGGTGGATCAACTGGCCGCAAGCCTGCTGGCCAATTTGACGCCGCCTTGGGGACGCTGGGTCGGCTTGATGCCGGGCACGGAACTGACGCCAGAACAGCGCGAACGCGTCGCGCCCGTGTTGGACAAGATCGCCACGGTGATGCAGTCGCACTTCGACCGTTCCAACTTCGCGGTGGAAATCCATCAGTGCTACCTGGATCTGGTCACCGCGGGCACCGCGAGCTTGATGTTGGAAGAAAACGCGTTGGGCGAGGCGTCGGCGTTTCGTTTCACCGCAGTGCCGGTGTTCGACGTGGTGTTCGATTCGGACGCCAGCGGACGGCTTCAGGGGACCATGCGGCGCATGGAAATGACCGAGCGGGAACTCCGTCAGCGTTATCCCCAGGCTCCGGAACTGGACATCCGGCGGGGCCGCGACGATTTGACGTTCGGCGACGACCGGCGCATCGGCGTGATCGAAGCCGTGATGCCGGACGACAAAGGCTACCATTACATGGCGGTGGCCGAGGCCGGGCCGGGACACGGGTTTGAGGCCACCACGTTGGCGGAAGGCCGGTTCAAGACCTCGCCGTTCATCAATTTCCGCTGGCTCAAGGCGCCGGGGGAAATCTACGGTCGTTCGCCGGTGATGAAGGCGCTGCCCGACATCAAGACCGCCAACAAGGTGGTGGAATTGACGTTGAAGAACGCTTCCATCGCCGTCACCGGCATCTGGCAGGCCGATGACGACGGCGTTCTCAACCCCGCCAACATCAAGCTGGTGCCGGGCGCGATCATTCCCAAGGCGGTGGGCTCGCAGGGACTGACGCCGCTGGAAACGCCGGGCCGCTTCGACATTTCGGGAATCGTGCTGGACAACCTGCGCGAACGCATCCGCACGTCGTTGCTGACGGACAAGCTGGGCCAGGTCTCCGGTCCGAAAATGTCGGCGACCGAGGTGCTGGAACGCTCCGCCGACATGGCGCGGCTGTTGGGCGCGACGTTCGGGCGGCTTCAGACGGAACTGCTCAACCCGTTGATCGACCGGGCGGTAGCGATCCTGCGCCGTCGCGGCGAGATCCCGGACGTGGTGATCGATGGGCGGACGATCGACATCGACTACAAGTCACCGCTGGCCCGCCGTCAATCCCAGGTCGAGGCGCAGAACGCCATCGCCTGGGTCTCCGCCGTCACCAGCCTGGGCCCCAAGGCCGCGTACATCATCGACGACATCCGCGCGGCGCGGTGGCTGGCCGACGTGTTCCGCGTGCCGGGCGATCTGCTGCGCAGCGACGAGCAGATCGAACGGCTGGCGAACGGCGCGCCTCCCATGGGGGCCATGCCCGCCAATCTGGGGGCGTTGGCCCAGGCGCTGGAAACCCAGCTGCCGTCCGAACAGGCCGCCGTCAATCCGGCCGAGGCGCTGGCCTCCGTCATGATGGAGGGGGGACCCGGCCATGGCTGACGGTGAAAAAGGCTGGTCCTGGTTCGATCCCACCCGCGCCACGGAACAGGGCGCGGAAGGGGACCTTCCCGATCCCGGGCGCGAGCTGCGGCTCGCCTATGCCCGCTGTTTTGGCGGGGATGACGGGTCCAAGGTGCTGAAACACCTGCGCGCCCTCACCCTCGATCGCGCGCTGGGACCCGGTGCGCCCACCGAGACCCTTCGCCACATCGAAGGACAACGCCAGCTCGTGAGCTACATCGCGGCGCTGACGGAACGCGGTCGCCGTGGCGGCTGAACTCAACACTCACCCCATTATCCATTGCAGAATCAAGGAGTACTTCCATGCAAGACATCACCAACCCCACCCAGCCCCAGCGCAAGATGAAGCCGGACTGGCTGCCGCCGAAATTCTGGAACGACGAGGCGGGCGAAATCATGGCCGAGGAATTGGCGCGATCCTACATCGAACTGGAGCGCGTGCGCGGCGACGGCTTCCCCGCCGAGCTTGGCGCGGTTCCGGAACGCTATACGCTCACCATCGACGACGATCTGCTGGACGAGGACGAAGAGGTCAACGAACTGCTGCGCCAGAACGGCTTTACCAACGCCCAGGCGCAGCTGGTCTACGACCTCGCCGGAAGGAAGGTCCTGCCCCTGGTCAGCGAGCTGGCGGCGCAGTACGAAAACGCGCGCGAGGCCGAACGCCTCAACGAGCACTTCGGCGGACGGGAGCGCTTCGACGCCATCCGTCCGCAACTGCGCGCCTGGGCCCAGGCCAACCTTCCGGCCAGCATCTACCGCAACCTGGTGGCCTCGGCCGACGGCGTCATCGCCATGCACAAGATGATGCAAAGCGGCGAGCCGGGCCTGATGCCGGGCGCCAATCCGGTCGCGGGCGTCAACGAGGACGACCTCAAGCAGATGATGCGCGACAAGCGCTACTGGAAGGACCGCGACCCGGTCATGGTCCAGAAGGTGCGCGACGGCTTCAAGGCGCTCTATCCCGAGGAGGGATGACGACGGGACGGCGCGTTCCGGTTTCCTGATGTTCCCGGAACGCGCCCCGGCGGCGCGCGCGTTCGATCCGCGTCGCCCGCCCCGCCGCGGGCGGTCCCCCAGTTCGGGAAAGGGACCGCCCGCGGCCTGTGGGCAAGATACAAAGGAGAACACCCTATGAAGGCCTTTCACCTGAACGGACGGATCAGCCGATCCTCCAATACGCGCCCTGAAGACGTGTTGTCGGCAAAGCAGGCGCTGCATCGTCTCGGCTTCTACGCCCTGCCGGAGTGGGGGCTCACCGATTTTCCAGACCGCGCGCTGATGGATGCCATTACGGCCTATCAGAATTCACGCGGCCTGCGAGTCGACGGGGCGATTCGCCCGGACGGCGAAACCGAGGCGGCGATCCGAAATGAGCTGTACTCAACGGCAGAACGCCTGCGCCGATTGGGCCGCAATGGCGACACTGTGCTGGCGCATATCACACCCGCCGAGGCCGATCTGTTGAAGGCGCGCGGCGGGGCCGGAACCGTCAACCCCGCCACCGGTCTGCCGGAGTTTTCCCAGAAGGAGGAAAAGGAAGGTCACTACATCTGGCGCACCATGGGCGACGGCAAAGTCCGCTCGTCTCACGCCGAGCGCGAAGGCCAGGTGTTTTCCTGGGACCACCCGCCCCAAGGCGGCCACCCCGGCGAAGCGCCGGGATGCCGGTGCTGGCCTGAAGCCGTGAAAGTCGAAAAAGACTGTGAAGAGCTAAGGCGCAAAATCGAGGCTGCGGAAAACAACCTTAAAAAGGCGGAGCAACGGTTTAACGAAGCGGCAAAGCAATTCAATGAAGCTCAAGAAGCCATTCTGCAAAAAAGGGAAGAATGCGATAGACAGGTCAAGGAGTTTCTTGTCGAGGCGGGATTCGGTGGCATAGCCGGTGGAATCACGGGGGGTGCCCTGGGCGCCGCTCGGGAAATCGGAGGGTCCGTGGCCATGCATGCGGAGGATATTTATGGCTCCTGTATCGACAATGGCAATGAAAGTGATCAGTACAAGAAAGCGAAAGATGAACTGGACTCGGCTGTGTCGTGGATGATGTATTACCGTAAGGAGTTGGAGGGCTATCGCTCGGAATACGAACAGGGCAAATGCCAGGGCTGAACCGTCATGGGCTCGAGCCGCAGGACCGAAGGCTCATTGGTGGAACGCCATTGGGCGATGTCTCTGTCCTGTGCCGATACTTGGGGCTCCAGCGCCAGCAAGACATCCTTGACGTTCTCGCCTAAGACTTGCGCTTTGAGCAGTGCGTAATAGGCCTCGGGAAGGTTTTTCCGGTACACGTCGCCACGTTGCAGCAAGTCAGCCGCCAAGAGATACGCATCCGTGTTTCGATCACGGCTTGCGGAAATGCTAAGCAACAACATGGCCTTCTCTGCGGAAACGTTCACGCCTTCGCCCAAGGCCAGTTGCTTTCCAAGCCGGAAGCGGGCTTGACGATGGCCCTTCGCTTCCGCTTGGGAGAGCCAATGACAGCCGAGAACCTTGTCTTCGGGGTACTTGCCGCTATCGACCAAGCTCAGCCCGATGCGATACATCTCGTCTGAATCGCCGTTGAGCGTGCTTTCCGCCCAAGCAAAT
Source organism: Alphaproteobacteria bacterium (assembly GCA_015231605.1). GTDB lineage: Bacteria > Pseudomonadota > Alphaproteobacteria > Rhodospirillales > Magnetovibrionaceae > JADGBG01. Next base: position 36,611 of record JADGBG010000016.1, read on the forward strand.
GCGTCCTCGAGTTGCGGGGACAGGTCAACGTCTTCCTTTTTCAAGCCAGCGACCAAAGGCTCATACAGAAGTGTCCGCCAGTTTGGGGTGAGCAGGCGACCCATGGCGTTTTTTGCTCGTTCAACCCGCGTCCGTGTCATCGGGTCGTCAGCTCCGAATTCCAGATACGAAAACTGCGCCAGCACTATGATTGAAATACCGTCCCCGTGTGCGGCCACGTCCTCCAGTATCCAAAGAGCTAAACTCCGGTCTGAAGCCAGGCAGTCCTTTACGGAAAAAAATAAGCTCCAGGCCAAGGACGAAGGGGCGTTCAGGGTTTGGTTCTTGAGGTCGAACGCCCTGAGATTGCCAATGGTGTCGTGGATTTCCTGACACGACGGGCGATCGAAAACCTTGCCTTGTTGCATGCGCCACCAGGCATCGTCGTAACGGAATTCTTGACTGTTAGAAGCGTCGAAAAGGGTGCCCGCCATGGCCGGTTGGGCGAAGAGAAACAGGAACAGGACCGCGCGTTTCAGCATGCCTGAATCCTAATTCAGGGATCGGGCGCGTTCAATCACCCATTGTGAACGGGGGCGGGAATCCTGGGATTGCGATCCCGTTGGGCCGTGATACCATCCGTTCCCGGTATCGGGAGAGATGATGGTGAACGAAACGCCCCGGGAAAGCCTGCTCACGCCGCGCGGTCTGTTGGCCGTGTGCGTGTTGTTCATGGTGGCGTGCTGGGGGAAGTTTCTGTTGCCCGC
>JADGBG010000161.1 GCA_015231605.1 Alphaproteobacteria bacterium
GGCCGCGTGCAGGAACACCCACGCGGGCGGATGGCTGAGCGCCAGGCGTCCGGCGTGACGGGACGGCAGGCGCGCGCCCGCGAAACGCCGGGCCGCGCGGCTTCTCAGCGCGCGGGCGGAATGGGGCGCGCGGGGGAAAACCGCGATGGGCACCGCGCGAAACAGCGTGCGCCAATGCTTCCAGCGCGGCAGCTGCACCAGATTGTCCGCGCCGATGATCCACACGAAACGCGCCTCGGGATGTTCGGCCTGCAACGCGCGCACGGTGTCGATGGTGTGGCGGGTGCCGAGGCGGCGTTCCGCGTCACTCACGCGGATCCGTTCGTCCAACCCGGCCGCCACGTCGCGCGCGCGCGCCAGGCGGCGGTCCATGCCGGCTATGCCGTCGGTGGGTTTCAACGGGTTTTGCGGCGACACCAGCCACCACAGCTCGTCGAGCCGCAGGCGCGCCAACGCCACCCGGGAAATGTGCGCGTGCCCGTCGTGAGCCGGGTTGAAAGACCCGCCCAACAGGCCGATGCGCCGGATTTCCGGTAAAGATTGCACGCTATGCTATCCCCGCGTCATGCCGGACGGGTCTGGCCGGAGCCGATGACCTGGTACTTGAAGCTGGTCAGCTGCTCCACGCCGACGGGGCCGCGCGCGTGCATCTTATCGGTGGAGATGCCGATTTCCGCGCCCATGCCGAATTCGCCGCCGTCGGCGAACTGGGTGGACGCGTTGACCATCACGATGGCGCTGTCGACGCCGGCCAGGAACGCCTCGGCGGCGGCCCGGTTTTCGGTGATGATGGCTTCGGTATGGCCGGAGCCGTGTTCCTCGATGTGGCGCATCGCGCCTTGAACGCCGTCCACGGTGCGCACGGAAATGATGGCGTCGAGGTATTCGGTGTCCCAGTCTTCGGCGGTCGCGGGGATCACCCGGGCGTCGGTGGCGCGGGCGTCTTCGTCGCCGCGCACTTCGCACCCGGCGTCCAGCAGGTCCGTGATCAGGGTGTTCAGCACGCCGTCGGCGGCGGCTGTGTCCACCAGCAGGGTTTCGGTGGCCCCGCAGATGCCGGTGCGGCGCATCTTGGCGTTCATCACCACGGCGCGCGCGGTGTCCAGGTTGGCGCCCGCGTCCACGTAGGTGTGGCAGATGCCCTCCAGGTGTTTGAACAGCGGCACGCGGCTTTCGCGGGTGACGCGTTCGATCAGGGACTTGCCCCCACGCGGCACGATCACGTCGATCAGGCCGACCATGGTCAGCATCTCGCCGACCGCCGCGCGGTCAGTGGTGGGAACGCGCTGGACGGCGGCCTCGGGCAGACCGGCGGCCTTGAGCCCGTCCACCAGACAGGCGTGGATCGCGCCCGAGCTGTTGAAGCTTTCCGAACCGCCGCGCAGGATCACCGCGTTGCCGGCCTTGAGGCACAGCGCGCCCGCGTCGGCCGTGACGTTGGGGCGGCTTTCGTAGATCACGCCGATGACGCCCAAGGGCACCGCGACGCGGCGGATGTGCAGCCCATTGGGGCGGTCCCATTGGGCCAGCACCCGGCCCACGGGGTCGGGCAGCGCGGCGATGTCCTCCAGGCCCTTGGCCATGGCTTCGATGCGCGAATCGTTCAACACCAGACGGTCGATCATGGCCGGGGTCAGGCCCTTGGCCCGGGCGGCGGCGACGTCTTCGGCGTTGGCGGCCTGGATGTCGGCCTTGCGCGCGCGGATCGCGGCGGCGGCCCCGGTCAGCGCGCGGTTCTTGGCGTCAGGGGTGGCGGTCGCCAGCTTGCGCGCGGCGGCCTTGGCGGCCTGGCCCAAATCCTTCATCACGGCGGGAATGTCGGTGCTGTCGGTCATGGTCGGTATCCTATTGTCTTCAACTCAGCGCCAGGTCGTCGCGGTGCACCAGTTCGTCGCGGCCGCGATAGCCCAGCAGGTCCTCGATCTCGGACGACGGGCGGCCGATGATCTTGCGCGCATCCCCCGACGAATAGGCGGCGAGGCCGCGCGCCAGCTCGCGGCCGGCCTTGTCGCGGATCACCACGGCGTCGCCTTTTTGGAACTCGCCTTCGATTTTTGTGACGCCGATGGGCAGCAGGCTCTTGCCCGCCTTCAGCGCCTTGAGCGCGCCGTCGTCCAGAACCAATCCGCCCATGGGCTGTAAAGAGCAAGCTATCCAACGTTTGCGCGCGCCCGCCGGGGTCATTGAGGGGATGAACCAAGTGGCGCGCCCGCCGTCTTCCAGAAGCTTGAGCGCGTGCGCTTCCTTGCCCACCGAGATGGCCATGGCGCAGCCGTTCATCAGGCAGATTTTGGCCGCCGCCAGCTTGGTGATCATACCGCCGGAACCGACGTTGGTGGAGCTGTCCCCGGCCATGGCTTCGACCTCGGGCGTGACCGCGTCCACCACGGGGATGTGTTTCGCGCCGGGATCGAGGTTGGGGTTGGCGGTGTACAGGCCGTCGATGTCGCTGAGCAGCACCAAGACGTCCGCGCCCGCCATGGCGGCGACCCGCGCGCCCAGGCGGTCGTTGTCGCCGAAGCGCAACTCCTCGGTCGCCACCGTGTCGTTTTCGTTGATCAGCGGCACCGCGCCGCGCTTGAGCAGCGCGTTCAGGGTGTTGCGCGCGTTGATGTAACGCCGGCGCCCTTCGGTGTCGTCCAGCGTCAGCAGGACCTGCGAGACGATGATGTCGTGATGGCCGAGCACTTCCTGATAGGCGTGCGCCAGGCGGATCTGCCCGGTGGCGGCGGCGGCCTGCTTGTCTTCCAGCTTCAGCTTGCCGGTTCCCAGCCCCAGATAACGCCGCCCCACGGCGACCGCGCCGCTGGACACCAAAATCACGTCCTGACCGCGCGCCTTCATGGCGGCGACGTCCTCGGCCAGGGCTTCGAGCCATTTGCGCCGCACGGTGCCGTGCTCCTGGTCCACCAGAAGGGCGGAGCCGATCTTGACCACCACGCGCTTCGCGGATCGCAGACGGTTGGCGCTCACGGCTCGAATCCTTCCTGCTCCTCGCCCAACTCCGCCTCGCGGGCTTCGCGCACCACGTCGAACAACAGGTGCACGAGCGCATCCACCCCGGTGTGCGCGACGCCGGAAATGACGTGGACCGTCCGGCCCGAAGCGTCTTCCAAGAGGGCCTTTTTCTCTTCGATTTCCTCGTCCAGCAGGGCGTCGCACTTGTTGAGCGCGAGAATCTCGGTCTTGTCCGCCAGTACGTCGCCGTAGGCGTCCAACTCGGCGCGCACGATGCGGTAGTTTTCCGCGACGTCCTCGGCGGTGCCGTCGATCAGGTGCAGCAAGGCGCCGCAGCGTTCCACGTGGCCCAAAAACCGGGTGCCCAGGCCATGGCCCTCGCTGGCCCCTTCGATCAGGCCCGGAATATCGGCGATCACCAACTCGCCGTCTTCGCGGCGCACCATGCCCAAATTGGGATGCAGCGTGGTGAAGGGATAGTCCGCGACCTTGGGGCGGGCGCGCGACACGGCGGAAATAAAGGTCGACTTGCCGGCGTTGGGCAGGCCCACAAGGCCGACGTCGGCGATGAGTTTCAGGCGTAGCCACACCCACGCTTCCTGCCCGGGAAAGCCCGGTTCGGTGCGGCGCGGCGCGCGGTTGGTGCTGGATTTGAAATGCGCGTTGCCGAGACCCCCATCGCCGCCCTTCAGCAAGATCACGCGTTGGCCCAGTTCGGTGAGGTCGGCCAGCACCGTTTCCTTGTCTTCGTCCAGCACCTGGGTGCCCTGGGGCAACCTGAGAACGATGTCGTCGCCCTTGCCGCCGGTGCGGTCCTTGCCCATGCCATGGTGGCCGCGCTTGGCCTTGAAGTGCTGCTGATAGCGATAATCGATCAGCGTGTTGAGGCCTTCGACGCATTCGAGAATCACGTCGCCGCCGCGCCCGCCGTCGCCGCCGTCGGGACCGCCGAATTCGATGTACTTTTCGCGGCGGAACGACATGCAGCCGTTGCCGCCGTCACCGCTTTTCACGAATACCTTGGCTTCGTCGAGGAATTTCATGGAGCCGCTTCGCTCTTGATCAATGCGTCATACGCAAAAAGGGGAACGGCCCGCGCCATCCCCCTTTTCGAGACGTGTTCGGGCCGGTTCCGCGAGTTACGCGTTCGGCTCCACGCCCACCACGGTCTTGCCCTTCTTTTCGCAGAAGGCCACGCGGCCTTCGATCAGGGCGAAGATGGTGTGGTCGCGGCCCATGCCGACGTTTTCGCCGGGATGGTACTTGGTGCCGCGCTGGCGGATGATGATGTTGCCGGGAATGACGGCCTGGCCGCCGAACTTCTTGACGCCCAGACGGCGACCGGCGGTATCGCGACCGTTGCGGGAGCTACCACCTGCTTTTTTATGTGCCATGACGGACTACTCCTTACTTCGCCTTGATGCCGGTGATGCGAACCAGGGTCTGGTTCTGGCGGTGGCCGTTCTTGCGACGCGAATTCTGGCGGCGGCGCTTTTTGAAAATGATCACCTTGGGGCCGCGGATCTGGTCGATCACTTCGGCGGTGACGGAAGCCTTGGCGACCAGCGGCGCGCCCACGGTGGGGGCCTTGCCGTCTTCGCCGATCATCAGGACTTCGGTGAATTCGATTTTGGAACCGGCTTCGCCGGCCAGCGTTTCGACGGCCAACACGGAATTTTCCGTGACGCGGTACTGCTTGCCGCCGGTTTTGATCACTGCGAACATGGTTTCGCTCTCTTCTTTCTTGCCGCGTCCTGTGGCGCCGGGATCCCGGACTTTGGGCCGTTCCGCTTGCGCGGCGGGCCGCCTCGAACTGCGCATTGCACACACCCCCGGGCCGCAAGACGATCCGAGGAAGGCGGCAATATACCCGCAAACGCGCGCATGTCAACGCCTTCCGCCAATCGGTCGTGGGCATGACCGATCATGGGCCCCCTCAAATGCCGGGCGGGCT
>JADGBG010000162.1 GCA_015231605.1 Alphaproteobacteria bacterium
AAATGACGTCGTCACGGCCGAACAGGGGGTTTTCCTTGGCCGGTTCGACCTCGAACACGTCCAGCGCCGCGCCCGCGCACTTGCCGCTTTCCAACGCTTCCAGAAGGTCGGCTTCGACCACCAGGCCGCCGCGCGCGCAGTTGATGACGCGCACGCCGTCCTTCATCTTGGCGAAGGCGTCCTTGTTGATGATGCCGCGCGTGCTGTCGGTCATCGGGGTGTGCAGGCTGATGACGTCGGCGCGGCTCAACAGTTCGTCCAGTTCCACCTTTTCCACGCCGATGTCGCGGGCGCGTTCGGGAGACAGGAACGGATCGTACGCCACGACTTTCATCTTCAGGCCCAACGCGCGCTCGGCGACGCCGGAACCGATGTTGCCCGCGCCGATCAACCCCAGGGTCTTGCCCATGATTTCCACGCCCATGAAGCGGGACTTTTCCCACTTGCCGGCGTGGGTGGAGGCGTTGGCCTGGGGAATTTCGCGGGCCAGCGCCATCATCAGGCAGATGGCGTGCTCGGCGGTGGTGATGGCGTTGCCATACGGCGTGTTCATCACCACCACGCCCTTGGCGGTGGCGGCGGCCTTGTCGATGTTGTCCGTGCCGATGCCGGCGCGTCCGACCACCTTGAGGTTGGTGGCGGCCTCGATGATGTCAGCCGTCGCCCTGGTGGCCGAGCGGATCGCCAGGCCGTCGTACTGGCCGATGCAGGCCTTGAGTTCGTCCGGGGTCATGCCCGGCTTGTAGTCGACCTCGACACCGCGCTGCTTGAAAATTTCCTCGGCGCGGGGGCTCATTTTATCGGAGATGAGAACCTTGACCATGTCCCGTTCCTTCCTGTCTGTCGTTGGGTGAGGGGCGGGCTCAGAGGCCGGCCATGACGTCCGCGTAGGCCCAGTCGAGCCACGGGGTCAGTGCTTCGAGATCGGAGGTTTCGACCGTCGCCCCGGCCCAGATGCGCAGGCCCGCGGGCGCGTCGCGGTACGCGCCGATGTCGTACGCCACGCCCTCCTCGTCGAGCAGCTTGATCATCTTCTTCAGCGCCGCCGCCTGGGCGTCCGCGTCCAACGCGGCGAACGCCGGGTCCTTGACCAGCAGACACACCGAGGTGTTGGAGCGGATCGCCTTGTCCTCGGCCAGGAACGCCGCCCAGCTGGAGCCGCCGACCCACGCCTCCAGCGCCGCCAGATTGGCTTCGGAGCGCGTCTTGAGGCCGTCCAGGCCGCCGATGCTTTCCGCCCACTTGAGCCCGTCGATGGCGTCCTCCACCGCGATCATGGACGGCGTGTTGATGGTCTCGCCCTTGAAGATGCCCTCGATCAGCTTGCCGCCCTTGGACATGACGAAGATTTTCGGCATCGGCCACGACGGGGTGTAGGTTTCCAGACGCTCGACCGCGCGGGGGCCGAGGATCAGCATGCCGTGCGCGGCCTCGCCGCCCATCACCTTCTGCCAGGAGTACGTGACCACGTCCAGCTTGTCCCACGGCAGGTCCATGGCGAACGCTGCCGAGGTGGAGTCCGCGATGGTCAGGCCCTGGCGGTCGTCGGGGATCCAGTCGCCGTTCGGGCATTTGACGCCGGACGTCGTGCCGTTCCAGGTGAACACCACGTCGCGGGAGAAATCGACCTTGGACAGGTCCGGGATCTGGCCGTAGCCGGCCTCGGTCACCTTGACGTCCTGGAGCTTCAGCTGCTTCACCACGTCGGTGGCCCAGCCCTTGCCGAAGCTTTCCCACACCAGCATTTCCACGCCGCGCGCGCCCAACAGCGACCACATGGCCATTTCCACCGCGCCCGTGTCGGACGCCGGAACGATGCCGATGCGGTGCGTATCCGGAACGCCCAGGATGGCGCGGGTGCGGTCGATCACCTCGGCCAGGCGCTTCTTGCCGGGGCCGGAACGGTGGGAGCGGCCGGTGAGCGCGCCGGACAGCGCGTCGACGGTCCAGCCGGGGCGCTTCGCGCAGGGGCCGGAGGAAAAATTCGGATTGGCCGGACGCGTGGCCGGCTTCGAGGCGGTGGTCATAAAAAAACTCCCTTCCATGGCGCCAAGGAGAAGGGAGCGGAAACGAAACGCTTCAGGCGGGACGCGCATGCGCCCGGAAACGTCCGTTCTCTCATTCAAGCCCTTCGCCACACGGCAGAAGGGTCGCGACCCGTTGGGGGATCGTGGCCCACAGCCGGTATACGCCCAGCGGCTTCCCGGCTCAAGAAGATTCCAGCGACCGGCTTCATCTCCACCGGTTTCGCATGCCGCGTCGGAAACGCGAATTCCCTCGGCCTGCGAAATCGGGTAGTTTCGCACGCTGATCGTGTTGGTCGTCATTACGATTCGCCGGTCCGGCGAGACCAATACTGAACGGGATGCATCATGACCCTACCCTTCTTCGCGCTTGCCTTCGGTTTGGCCCTCCTGGTGTGGAGCGCCGACCGCTTCGTGGAGGGATCGGCCGCCACCGCGCGCCACTTCGGGATGCCACCGCTGCTCATCGGCATGGTGATCGTCGGCTTCGGCACCTCCGCTCCGGAGATGGTCGTATCCGCCCTGGCCGCCGTTCAGGGCAATCCCGGCCTCGCGCTGGGCAACGCCTATGGATCGAACATCGCCAACATCGCCCTCATCCTCGGCATCACCGCCCTGATCAGCCCCATCGCGGTCCATTCCCAAGTGTTGCGCAAGGAGTTGCCGATCCTGGCCGCCATCACCGGCCTGGCCGTCTGGCAAGTCTGGGACGGAGGGATCGGACGCACGGACGCCCTGATTCTGCTGACCGTTTTCGCCGGGCTCATGGGATGGACCATCCGCCAGGGTCTGAAGGCCAAGGCGGATGCGCTGGGGGGCGAGATGGAGCAGGAACTGAAGGCCCAGTCCATGCCGATTCGGTCCGCCCTCATGTGGCTCGTCCTGGGGCTGATCCTGCTCATCGCCAGCTCCCGCGTCCTGGTCTGGGGGGCGGTGGAGGTGGCGCGCGGGCTGGGGGTGAGCGACCTGATCATAGGCCTGACCATCGTCGCCTTGGGAACCTCTCTGCCGGAACTCGCGTCCTCCGTCATCGCCGCCCGCAAGGGAGAGCACGATATCGCGCTCGGCAACATCATCGGCTCCAACCTCTTCAACACTCTCGTGGTGGTCGGCATCGCGGGCATGATCGCCCCATTGGAGGTGGCCCCGGAAGTCCTTGGCCGCGACCTCCCGGTCATGGCGGCACTGACCGGCGGGCTGTTCGTCCTCGGCTACGGCACGAAGGGGCTGGGCCGCATCAACCGGTTGGAGGGGGCGCTCCTGCTGACCGTCTATGTCGGGTACACGGCCTTTCTCGCGGCTTCCGTCCTCGCACCGTAGCGGAGCATCCCGTGACGAGAGTCACAGACGAACGCACCCACATGATCCATGCTGAAGATGCCCCGCCCAGGCGGCGGGTTCCTCGAAACGGCAAACCGTCGGTGACGGCGGGACGCAAAGCGACCGGCCTTGGTCACACCAAGGCGGCGGCGCCATCGAAAGGAAACGAACATGGTTCTGCAAACCTCGCATCCCCTGGATGACCTGACGACACGGGACCGCCCCAACGGCCCGAGCGCGCCCATGCAGGTGGTCGTTTTCACGTCGCAAAAGGGCGGGTCCGGCAAGACCACTCTGTGCGGCCAATTGGCCGTCCAGGCGGAGCTGTCCGGCGCGGGCCCGGTCGCCATCATCGACACCGACCCGCAGGGCAGTCTGTCGGGCTGGTGGAACGCGCGCAAGGCGCAGACCCCCGCGTTCGTGCGTACCCATGTCGATGAATTGGCGAAGGACCTGAAGCGGTTGCGTATGCTGGGCATCCAACTGGTGTTCATCGACACCCAACCCTCGGTGACCCAGGTCATCGCCGAGATCGTCGATTACGCCGACTTGGTGGTGATCCCTACGCGCCCCAGTCCCCATGATCTGCGCGCCATCGGGCCGACGCTGGACATCGTGCAGCGCGCCGAAAAACCGCTGGTCTTCGCCATCAACGGCGCGACCCAGCGCACCCGCATCACCGGCGACGTCGCCGTGGCGTTGAGCCAGCACGGCACCGTGGCCCCCACCGCCGTGCACAACCGGATCGATTTCGCGACCTCCATGATCAAGGGTGGATCCGTGATCGAAGCCAATCCGGACGGCGCGTCGGCGAAGGAAATCGGCACGTTGTGGACCTATCTGTCGACGCGCCTGGAACGGCTCCATCATGACCGCGACAGCGTCACCTTCGAAGGTCCACTGAACGCATCGGCGAGCAAACCCGCCGTCGAGACGAGAGTTCCGGCCGACGCTCATCCCCGCCCCGCGCACGTCGGCGCGGCAGGTTTCGGCAGCGGTGCCGGGGTGTTCGGGCGCCGTCCGTCCGCCATGGCGCCGCACACGGAACGGGACTAGGGCCATGACCGAGCTGAACCCCTTCGACATCTTCGCCAAGAAGGGCGCCGCGCGCCCGTCCGGGCTGGGCCACACCCAGCAGGCCCCGTTCTTCGATGAAGTCGATTTCCGTCAGGCCCCGCCCGCGTCCGTCGACTGGCCGGGAAATGACGCCGACTCGAACGACATGGCGTCGCTGATCAGCCGCACGCTGACGCCCCGCCCTCAGCGGGACGCCGACGGGGTCCTGGTGGATTTCGCCCGGCACAAGGCCCAACGGCAACCCGCGCCAAAGGACGCCCCGCAAGACGTCAAACCTCTGGCCAAACGCACCCGCCGCAAACTGACGGTGCGTCTGCCGATGACGGTGTTTTCCAAGGTCCGGGAAATCGCCGAAAGCGAACGGCTGACCTTCCAGGACCTACAGCAAAAGGCCATCGAAGACTACGTCCGCCAGCTCGAAGCGGAAGAGGGCGGCGAGGCGTAACGTCCCGTCAGCCCACCGCTCCCGACATGTGGGCCACGGCGG
>JADGBG010000017.1:0-10893 GCA_015231605.1 Alphaproteobacteria bacterium
GCCAACATCGGCACCACCATCACCGCCATCATCGGGGCCATCAGCGCCAACCACCAGGGCAAGCGGCTGGCGGGCGCGCATCTGATCTTCAACGTGATCACCGGGGTGGTCGCCATCGCCTTCATCCACCAGTTGACGTGGGCGGTCGACGCGGTCGCCGCCGGGAGCGGCATTTCGGCCGACGATTACACGCTGAAGCTGGCGGTGTTCCACACCATCTTCAACGTGATCGGCGTGGTGATCATGGCCCCGCTGACGGGCCGCCTGGTGGAATTCCTGGAACGCGCCGTGCCTGCGCCGCGCGAGGACTTGGCCCAGCCCCAGTTTCTCAACGAAGCGGTGGTGGAATTCCCCGAAACCCTGCTGGAAGCCGTGCGCAACGAAGCCATCCATCTCTATGACAACGCGATGGAGATCCTGGCCCACGGGCTCAGCCTGCACCGTCACCACATCCATTCCGACGTGGACCTCGAGGAATGGACCCGCAAGGACCGCACCGTGTTCGAATTCGACCTCGACACCATCTACATGCGCAAGGTCAAGGTGCTGTTCGCGGCCATCGTCGAATACATCTCGCGCATCCAGAACCAGTTGCCGCCCGAATACGCCAACGACATTTACGAGTTGCGCAAGGCGTGCGGCGACATCGTCCAGGGGGTGAAGGACGTCAAGCACCTGCGCAAGAACATGTCGCTCTACGTCAAGTCGGACAACGAGGACATCCGGCGCGAATACAACCGCCTGCGGGTCGTTCTGGGGCAGATGATGCGCACCGTCGATCTGGTCCGCCAGGACGGGGACTTCGACGCGCTGGATCTCGACGATTTCAAGCTGGCCATGGAATCCGACAACGCCGCCGCCAACGGAACCCTGGACGCCCTGATCCGCGATCGGCGCATCACCGCCGTCATGGCGACGTCGCTGATGAACGACATCGACTACGCCCGCGATCTGGTGTGGAACCTGTCCGAGGTCGGCGCGGTCCTGTTCGGCGCGCGCGACCAGGAAGATCGCGCGGCGGAGATGCTGATCGCGCTGGATCAGGACGATATCGAGGACATGGCGTCGGACGGCGCGAAATGATTGTTCCGGTCCGCGCCGATTTTACACGGCATGGGACGATTTTCGGCGTATACTGAAAAAAACATGACCGAGGTGAGCCATGGGGACCAACGCCCTAATCGACAAGCTCAAGTCCGTTCTTGAAACCGCCCAGGACAGCAAGAGCCGCAAGCGGCGCGAGGCCCTGAAGCGGGTTCTCAAGAAGCTCAAGGCCAAGCAGAAACACTTGGAAGACAAGCGCGACGACGCCAAGGGCGAGCAAAAGGACAAGCTTGCGAAAAAGATCAAGACGGTCCGGGCGCACCGGCGCAAGGCTCTGAAGGCTTTGAAGGATCTCAAGAGATAACGATCCGTCCCGTTATCGGGAGGCGTTCGCCGGGGGCATGTCGATCCAGAACGTGCTGCCCTGGCCTTCGGCGCTGTCGAAACCGATTTCGCCCCCCATCATGTGGACGATCTGGCGGGTGATGGTGAGCCCGATGCCGGTACCCTCGATGGCGCCGGACTCGTGGCCCAGGCGTTCGAACGGCACGAACAGCTTGTCGCGGCGGTCGGCGGGAATGCCGAGCCCCGTATCCGAAACGCTGACGCGCACCGCGCCATCGGGACGGAGGGCGCACCCAAGCGTCACGGAACCGCCCGGCCGATTGTACTTGACGGCGTTGCTGAGCAGGTTGACCAACGCCTGCGTCATCCGTCTCGCATCGGTGCGGATCATTTGGCCGCATCCGCTTTCGCCGCAGCGGTCGAACAGCTGGATCCCCAGGTCCTGGGCCCTGACGCGGACCATGTCCACGCAATCGCGCATCAGATCCCGCACCGCTACGTCGGTGACCTCCATGTCGATCTTGCCGGCTTCGATCTTTTCCAGCTCGAGAACCTGATCGATCAGGTCCAGGAGATGACGACCGCTTTTGAGGATCTGCTCCACCGCCATGCGCTGGTTGTCGTCGAGGTCGTCCAGTTCCAGCAATTGCGCGAACCCCAGCACCGCGTTCATCGGCGTGCGCAGTTCGTGGCTCATGGACGAAAGGAAATCGCTTTTCGCCCGACTGGCCTTGGTGGCGTCGGCGATGGCGGCCTTCAAGTCGTCCATGATTTCGGAAATGTGCTGGGACAGGTATTCGAACTCGTAAATCCCCGTGTAGTTGGGAGCGTCTTCATGGTTGAGCGAATCGATGATCCGCTCCACGGGGCGGTGGATGCCGCGCTTGAGGAAGATCAGCAGGACACCCGCGCCGAGCGCGATGAACGCGCCGACCAGCAGGTAGACGTTCCTCAGCCGCGCGCCGACGGTTTCGTAATCCCCCCTGTGCTTGGCGAAGTAAATGTCCCAGTCCCAGGGTTCGAACGCGAAGCGGTAGAGAAAATGCGCCCCGTCGGCGGAATTGAACAACACCCCCCCCGCCAGACCCGGAAGGCGGGCGTCGTCGGCGCGGGGGAAGTGGTCGGTGCGCAGGATCTCGCGGCCCTGCCCGACGATCAGTCCGTCCATGTGATTGGCGCGCAGGATGTCCGACACCATGGCGGCGGTCTTCACCTTGGTGATGCGCACGGCGGCCGCGTTGCCGCCGCGTCCCTTGCGCAACAGATCGTTCAGCTTGACGTCGCATTGGACGAAGATTTCACGCGCCCGGGAATCCATTTCCTTGGCGGCCTCCTGGCGCACGAAGTCGTCCAGCAGCGCGTTGAACACGAACATCAGCATCACCACCAGCGCCGTCACGAAGACGACGACGGGCGCCAGGATGCGGAACGTCAACCGCTGGGTGATGGTGGGGGACTGCGCCATGAAAGGGGTCAGTTTCCGATCACCGGCGGAGCCGTGGCGAGATCTTCCGGCCAGACGGTTTCCTTCCTGCCGTTCTGCCATTGGATGTTGATGGGGAAGTGCTTGACCTGCATGCCGGTGGCGTCGACGCCGTAGCGTCCGATGACGCTCATGGTGTCCATGGTGGCGAGCGCGTCGCGCACGGCGCTTTGCTCCAGGGCGCCCGCCCGCTTGACGGCGGCGGTGAGAATCTGTCCGGCGGCGAAGGCGTTGGCGGCGTGGTAGGACGGTTCCTGGCCGTATTTTTCGCGGAACGGCTTGAGGAAAATGTCCTGGTCGCCAGGGCTGTGCACGGCGTTGCTTTCCCATTGCGACGACGAAAACGCGCCTTCGGCGTCTTCGCCCATGGTTTCCAGATAACCGTCCATGGCCGGGCCGATGGTCGCGAAATAGGCGCGCGGCGGGTGGGCCACGCCCTTAAGGGCTTTTTTCATGTCCACGGATTCATTGAAATGACCGGCCACCACCAGGGCGTCCAGCTTCTGTTCGGACACCCTGGCCGCCAGTTCGGACAAGTCGCGCTCGCCCTTCTTGAATGTTTCGGTCATCACGACGTCCAGACCGAAATCTTCGGCCCATTTGCGGCTGCCTTCCAGAACCGACTGGGAAAACAGATCCTCCGCGCCGACGATGCCGACGCGGGTGAGTCCGGTCATGGCGGCGAATTCCAAAAACCCCACGGCGTAGCGGCTGGCGGGGATGAAAATGCCGAAGATGTGACGCGAGCCCTGCCGCCACAGCTCGTCCGACGCGGCGCCGGCGGCCAGCATGGGATGCCCCGCGGCGTCGATCAGCGGAATCACGGCGTTGGTCAGGCCGCTGGAATAGGGGCCGAACACGAAATCCACGCGGTCGCTCTCGATGAACTGCTGGTAGATCGCCTTGGCGGTGGCGGCGTCGCTTTGGTCGTCGCGGACGAGAACCTTGACCGGACGGCCGAGCATGCCGCCCGTGGCGTTGGCGTGGGCTTCCCACAACTCATAGCCCAGGCGTTGCATTTCGCCGGTCTGGCTGTACTTGCCCGTCAGGCCGAGGCTGACGCCGATGACGACCGTATCGGCGGCCAAGGCGGGAAAGCCAAAGACGGCCAACGCCAGGGCCAGCACGGCCCGGATCCGATGTTTCATGATGCGTTCTCCCCAGAAGCCAGGACTGCGCCAATCCATTGCGCCTAAGGAAGAATACGCCAACCCCCCCATGGGGGGGCAATGGTTTTCTTCACACAACCGTGTGACGGCGCATCAGCGCACGGTGAGGAAGCCCACCACGTCCTTGATTTCCGCCATGATGGGTTCGGCGATGGCGTTCGCGCGCTCGGCGCCGTCCTTGAGCACCGAATCGACGTAAGCCAGGTCGTCCAGCAGACGGCGCATCTCGTCCTGGATCGGGCCCAACTTGGCCACCGCCAGGTCGGCCAGGTGCTGCTTGAAGGTGCCGAAGCCCTCGCCCGCGAACTTGGCGACGGTTTCGGTGAGCGTGGAATCGCTGAGCGCCGCGTAGATGCCGAGCAGATTGGCCGCTTCCGGGCGGCCTTCCAGGCCCTTATCGTCGCCCGGCAGGGGTTCGGGATCGGTCTTGGCCTTGCGGATCTTCTTGGCGATGTCGTCGGCGTCGTCGGTCATGTTGATGCGCGACAGCTCCGACGGGTCGGACTTGGACATCTTCTTGGTCCCATCCTTGAGGCTCATGACGCGGGTCGCGGTGCCCAGGATCAGCGGTTCGGGCAGCGGGAAGAAGTTTTCCACCCCGAAGTCGTTGTTGAACTTGGCGGCGATGTCGCGGGCCAGCTCCAGGTGCTGCTTCTGGTCCTCGCCCACCGGCACATGGGTGGCCTTGTACAGCAGGATGTCGGCGGCCATCAGGTTGGGGTAGGCGTAGAGCCCCACCGAGGCGTTTTCGCGGTTTTTGCCCGCCTTGTCCTTGAACTGCGTCATGCGGTTGAGCCAACCCAGCCGCGCCACGCAGTTGAAGATCCACGCCAGCTCGGCATGGCCCGAAACTTGGGACTGGTTGAAGATGATGTGCTTTTTGGGGTCCACGCCGGACGCGATCATCGCCGCCGCGACTTCGCGGGTCGACGCGGTCAGCGCCTTGGGATCCTGCGGCACGGTGATGGCGTGCATGTCGACCACGCAGAAGATGCACTCGTAATCGTGCTGCAACTTCACCCAATTGCGCACCGCGCCCAGATAGTTGCCGAGGTGCAGGTTGCCCGTGGGCTGAACGCCCGAAAAAATGCGAGACATGCTGAATGCCCTTCCGTGTGGACCGGATGAGTGCGCCGGTGACGTTGAACGTGACAGGCGTTATGGCCCGGCCATGTGCGCAGGTCAAGATATCCAATCCGGAACATCCGGCCACCATGGTCAAAAAACTGAGCGAATTTGATATTGCGTAATGCGTGCCCCAGCCGTATAGGAGAGTTGTCTGGCGCGCTCGCTATCTATTTGAGCGTGACAGCCTACAAGGAGGGCCCCTGCGGGGGCCCTTTATTACGGGAGAATATGCAATCATGGAAAGAGTTTCTGTGTTCGTGGATGCCGGATACTTGTTTGTGCAAGGCTCGATGCTCTAATCGCCACGGGCAGCAAAAGGGTGTGGATTCCTTGATCGTGACGGATTTGATCGATCTTGCCCGCAATCGCGCCATGACCGATGCCGTGCTGCTATCCGGTGACGAAGATGTGCGTGTTGGGGTGCAGGTGGCCCAAACGTTTGGCGTTCGAGTTCATTTGGTCGGCATCGAGCCAAGCCGTGGATCACAGTCACGACAATTGCGTCAAGAAGCCGATGCCACCACGGAATGGGGAAAGGGTGTTGTTGAGGCATTTTTATCGGTGATCGATTCGCCAGCGGTCGTATCCGTCAAGCCCGATGTTGGAACGGTAGATCACAATGTGATTTCTGAGAAAATTGGCAAAATTGCTGGCGATGTGGCTGGAACTGTCGATTCCCGTGAAGCCGAAAAGCTGGTGACGTTGTGGCAATCGACGGGTGAAATACCACGGGAATTCGACGGGAAGTTACTTGCGACCTGCCGTGCGGAGCTTGGCAGAGGTTTGGTTGCCGATGAAAAACGCCAAGCACGTTCAGCGTTTCGCAATACTCTTAAAACAAAGCAAAAATCGATAGAATAAACCTGAAGACGCGGGATCAGGTGCGCCGCATCCAGCGTTTGACGTCGCCCAGGCGCGCCGCGCCGAAGACGTGGGCGGCGATGGAGTAGGACGCGCATCCCGCCACGACCAGCAACGCCAGGGACGCGGCCCGTTCCGCGCCGCCGCCCCCCAGCCACCCGGCCCACCCCCTGGCGAGCCACAGTTCCAGGCTGTAGACCACCGCCCCCATCAACGCCGCGGCCAAGGCGATGCGCCACACCCGACCGGTGAAGCGGCGGTCGAAATGGAACTGGCCGCGCCGGATCAGGATGGTCAGCAACGCCAGCGCGTTGAGCCATTGGCTGACCACCGTCGCGGCGGCCAGGCCGACGTGCTGCAACGGTCCCATCAGGCTCAGCGCCACGGCCACGTTGACGGCCACGGCCAGCGCGCCGACCTTGATCGGCGTCACCATGTCTTCGCGGGCATAAAAGCCCGGCGCCAACGCCTTGATCAGCACGTAGGCCGGAAGCCCCAACGCGAACACCATCAGCGCCAACGCCGTCTTGGCGGTGGCCTCGGCGGTGAACTCGCCGCGCTGGAACAGGGCCGCGATCAGGGTTTCGGGAATGACGGCCAGCGCCGCCATGGCCGGGAGCGTCAGCAGCAGGGCGAATTCCACCGCGCGGTTCTGACTGACCAGCGCGCCGGCCTCATCCCCGGCCTTGATCTGGCGGCTGAGCATGGGCAGCAACGCGGTGCCCACCGCCACGCCCACCACGCCCAGCGGCAGCTGCACCAGGCGATCGGCGTAGAACAGATAGGAAATGGAACCCGTCGCCAGAAGCGAGGCGATGATGGTGTCGATCAGCAGGCTGATCTGATAGATTCCCGCGCCGATCGCCACCGGCCCGATGCGTTTCAGCAGACGTTTCACGTCGGCGTCGAGGCGCGGCCACGCCAGACGCGGCAGCCAGCCGATGCGCGCGGTGTGCCACATCAGCCACGCCAGCTGCACCCCGCCCGCGATGAACACGCCCCAACTCAGCGCATGCGCCGGGGTCGCCGCCAACGGCGTCAGGGCGAACACGGACGCGATCATGGTGAGGTTGAGCAGCACCGGCGTCGCGGCGGCGGCCCAGAAACGATGCAACGAATTGAGGATCCCCGCCAGCAGCGACACCATCGAGATGAACACCAGATAAGGGAAGGTGACGCGCACCAGCTCCACGGCCAGCGCGAACTTTTCCGGTTCGTCCGCGAAGCCCGGCGCGATCAGTTCCACCACCCATGGCATGGCCAGTTCGACCGCGATGGAGAACAGCAACACCGCCGCCAAGAGCCCGCTTTGCGCCTGCGTTGCGAAGGTCCGCGCCCCGCCCGGCGCGTTCGCGTCCGGCTCGGTTTCCAGCTTGCCCGCGAAGATCGGGACGAAGGCGAGGTTGAACGCTCCTTCGGCGAACAGACGGCGGAACAGGTTGGGCAACTTGAAGGCGACGAAGAACACGTCGGCCATCCATCCCGCGCCCAACACCCAGGCCACGGCGACGTCCCGCGCGAACCCCAACAGGCGCGACAACAGGGTCATGAACCCCACGGTGGCGATGGCGCGGACGAGCACGGCCTTGTATCCTTCGCGGCGAATCCCAATGTGCCAGAAGTATACGATTTCGCGCCGCCGCGATAGGTGCGCACGTTGCCTCCGGCGGTTTTGCCTTCCGGGGGATGCCGTTAAACGGTATCGTGAACGGCACGGCGCCGCGCATGCGGTGAGGGAACGGGGAGTTGTGCATGGTTAGGACCGACCAGCCGCGCAAGGTACTGGCGATCGACGATTCCGATGCCGACCTGGCCTTGCTGGACGCGTTCCTGGAGGGCGCCGGCTTCGATGTCGTGTGCCTGGGGGATGGCGCGCAGGCCGTGACGGCGGCCTTGACGGCGGAACCGGATCTGATCCTGCTCGACATCATGATGCCCGGCGTGGACGGGTTCGAGGCGTGCCGCCGGATCAAGGAAACCCCTGCCCTGAAGGACATTCCGGTGATTTTCATGAGCGCCCGGGCCACGGCCGAGGAGCGGGTCAAGGGGTTCGCCCTGGGCGGCGTGGATTTCGTCGAAAAGCCGTTGTTCGACCTGGAAATCCTGGCGCGTTGCCAGGCTCACCTGGAAGCCGTCACCGCCCGGCGGAAGCTGGAGGCCGCGCTGGAGGCGGAAAAGCATTTCAGCGCCCTGCAAGGCGAATTCGTGTCCATCGTCAGCCACGAATTCCGCACCCCGCTGACCATCATCGACAGCGCGGCGCAGCGTCTCGAACGGCGCGCCGGCAAGGTCGACCCGGACGAAATCCGCTTGCGGAGCAAAAAGATCCGGTCCGCCGTGGAACGCATGATCGGCTTGATCGATTCGGTGCTGTACACCGCCCGTCTGGACGAGCACATGGTGCCGTTCCACCCGGAAATCCGCGACCTCAAGGCCATCATCGCCATTGCGGCCGACCATCAGGCCGACATCTCGCCCGGTCACGAGATCCGCCTGGACCTGGACGGCCTGCCCGATACCATCAGCGCGGACTGGAAACTGCTGAACCAGGTGTTTTCCAATCTGTTGTCCAACGCGGTGAAGTATGCCCCCGATGCCCCCGTGATCGCGGTGAAAGGCTGGACCGAGGGCGCGAACGCCATGGTCTCGGTGCGCGACCATGGCGTCGGGATCGACGCCGAGGACATTCCCAACCTGTTCCAGCGCTTTTATCGCGCCAAAACGGCCCGCGACTTTCACGGCACGGGGCTCGGCCTTAGCGTGAGCCGCGAGTTCGTGCACATGCACGGCGGCGCGCTGAGCGTGGACAGCATCAAGGGCGAGGGGACGACGATGACCGTCACCTTGCCCATCAAAGGGCAATAAACCCTACAGAAGCGAGCGGATGCGCTTGGACAGCGACTTGGCGTCCTCGAAATTCAGCTCGATCCGGGTCAGCAGCACGACGATTTCCTGGCTCAACTGGATGGCGTGTTGATAGGCCGTGTCCGCATGCTGATATTCGCCGTGGCTCAAGGACGCGATGGTCTTTTGCGCATAGCGGTGGAATTCCTTGTGCTTTTGATCCAGCGCCAGGAATTCGGGGGCGGAGCCGAACTCGTCGTGCCCTTCGCCGTGAATCCACACGCCCAAATCGCATTCCTCGGCCGGCTGGACCTGCACGCCCTTGCCGCGATGGCGGAAGGAATGCTCCAGGTCCTGAATCCACATGACATGGGTCAGCCGGGCGGCGTTGGCGTCCAGCAGGATGGCGCGGCGTTCCACCTTGCTGCGTCCGATGCCGAGGCGCTTGCGCGGGACCGTGCTGGCGATCATGGGAAACATCTTGTGCGACGCGGGCCGGCCCATCAACCGGTCCAGCATGCGCCCCGGATGCAAAAGCGCACGGGACCGCCAATCGCGTTGCAGGACCGCGAGCTCCATGCCGGTGAGGCGGTACACCACCTCGCGCGACAGTTGGCCGATCCGCTCCATGACCGCCTTGGCCCCGGGGGTGTCGCCTTTTTCCATCAGGGTGACCACCTCGTCGGCGCGGTGGTGGAATTCCTTGTGCGCCTCCTTGAGCGCCC
Source organism: Alphaproteobacteria bacterium (assembly GCA_015231605.1). Taxonomy (GTDB): domain Bacteria; phylum Pseudomonadota; class Alphaproteobacteria; order Rhodospirillales; family Magnetovibrionaceae; genus JADGBG01. The sequence continues at coordinate 9,600 of JADGBG010000017.1, forward strand.
AGAGATCCCGGTTTTTGGCGTAGGTCGCCAGGCCGCGGCCGTAAATCCAACGGCCCAGGGCGCAGTCTTCGTGACTTTGCAGGGCCTGGGGCGCCTTGCCGCCCTGGACGAGGTGTTCCAGTTCCTGTTCCCATTGGACGTGGGACAGGCGGGCGACGTTGACGTCCAGGAAGATGTCGATGGTCATGGGGGAGCGTTCCTTGTTCGGGGGTGGGGGCTTGACGCCTTGGGAACCTGTTTCCCATGCCTTAGGCGTTTTGCGAAGGGGATGGAAGTGAAAAAGCGCCGCGTCTATACTCTCCTCACGATGATTTGATGAGGAGAAGGAGATGCCCATGAGGATGTTGAAGAAGATCGCCGTGTTGGGATCCGCCGCCCTGTTCGGGCTGGCCGTCTCGGCGTGCGCCCCGGAAGTCGGGTCCCCGGAATGGTGCCAGACGATGAAGGAAAAGCCCAAGGGCGACTGGTCCGCGAACGAGGCCGCCGATTTCACCAAACACTGCATCATGTAGGGCCACGGCGGCGAGCCGCCGGAATCGCAAAGGGGCGCGGGACCGTTCCGCGCCCCTTTTACGGGAATCGGCGGGCGGTCACTTGTCCTTCAGGTGATCGGGCAAGCGCCCCAATTGCTTCAGCCGCTCGATGGAGCGGGCGAAGTTTTTCTCCGCCGCGGCGATGTACCAGCGCACGGCCTTGTCCTCGTCCCGGGGAACCTCGGGGGGGCGGCCCTGGTCGTAAATCTGCGCCAGGTGGTGCCAGCCCAGAACGTAGCCCCCTTCGCCCGCGATCTGATAAAAGTTGATGGCCTGGCCGATGTCCTGTTCTCCGCCCCAGCCAAATTCCAGGCACTTGGCGTAATTGTCGCGGGCCTGGGTGTGATCGGCGCTGGCGATTTCGAACAGCTTGCGCGCGATCACCTTGTTTTCCGCCACGTATTCGCCTTTCAGGTACATCATGCCCATGTTGTTGAGCGCCGGCGCGTAATCCTGCAAAACGGCCTTTTTGTACCAGTCGTATGCGACCGCCAGATCCTTTTCGACGTTGCGGCCCAGGTGGTACATCAATCCCATGGAAAACTGGGACGGCGGGTGGCCGTTTTCGGCCATGGGCTTGAAGATGGCGAGGGCCTTGTCGAACTGGGCCTGCTGCACCAGCTTCAGGGCCTTTTCGTAGGCCGCGTCGTTGGCCGACGCGCCGGGCGCGGCCAAGACGGCGAGCAGAACCAAAACGGGTATGAAGCGTTTCATGGGTTCATCATAACAAAGCCCCCCGGCCAGTTGAAGGGCCGGGGGGC
>JADGBG010000017.1:10993-36895 GCA_015231605.1 Alphaproteobacteria bacterium
AGGTTGCGCAGCACGTAGCTGAGGATGCCGCCGTTCTTGTGGTATTCGACCTCGTCGAGCGTGTCGATGCGGCACTTCACGGTGATGGTTTGCGCCGAGCCGTCGGCGCGGGTGATCTTCACATCGACGTCCTGGCCCGGCTTGATGCCGCCGGAAATGCCGGTGATGTCCAGCGTTTCCGATCCGTCCAGGTTCAAATCCGCGCGCGTCATGCCGTCCTTGAATTCCAGCGGCAGAACGCCCATGCCCACCAGGTTGGAGCGGTGGATGCGCTCATAGCTTTCGACGATCGCGGCTTGCACGCCCAGGAGCTTCACCCCCTTGGCCGCCCAGTCGCGGCTTGAGCCGGTGCCGTATTCCTTGCCCGCCACCACGACCAGGGGCGTGCCCGCAGCCATGTGGCGCATGGCCGCGTCGTACATGGTGGTCGTTTCGCCGCCGTACACCGTGAAGCCGCCCTCGGTCCCGGGGGCCAGTTCGTTGCGGATGCGGATGTTGGCCAGGGTGCCGCGCATCATGACCTCGTGATTGCCGCGCCGCGAGCCGTACGAGTTGAAGTCCTTCGCCGCCACGCCGCGTTCGGTCAAATACTTGCCCGCCGGGGTTTCCGGCTTGAAGCCGCCCGCCGGGGAAATATGGTCGGTGGTTACCGAATCGCCCAACACCGCCAGCAGCTTGGCCCCGGTGATGTCGCCGACCTCGTCGGGTTGGGGCTTCAGGCCGGTGAAGAACGGCGGGTTCTGGATATAGGTCGAGGCGTCGTCCCAGGCGAACGTCTCGCCGGTCGGCGACGTGACGTTTTGCCACGCCGGGGTGCCCTTGAACACGTCGTAATAGCGCTTGGCGAACAGGTCCGCCGTGACCACGCGGGCGACGGTTTCCGACACCTCGGCATTGGTCGGCCAGATGTCCTTGAGATAGACGGGGTTGCCGTCCTTGTCCTTGGCCAGCGGTTCGGACAGGATGTCGCGGGTGAGCGATCCGGCGATGGCGTAGGCCACCACCAGCGGCGGCGAGGCCAGGAAGTTGGCCTTCACATGCGGGCTGATGCGGCCTTCGAAGTTGCGGTTGCCCGACAGCACGGCGGTGGCGATCAGGTCGCCGCTCGTGATCGCGGCGGCGATCTCGTCGGCCAGCGGTCCAGAGTTGCCGATGCACGTGGTGCAGCCGAATCCCGCGATGTTGAAGCCCATGGCGTCCAGGCTGTCCTGCAACCCGGCGGCGGCGAGGTAGTCCGCGACAACCTGGCTGCCCGGCGCCAACGAGGTCTTCACCCACGGCTTGGATTTCAGCCCCAACGCGGCGGCCTTTTGCGCCACCAGACCGGCGGCGACCAGGACGTCGGGGTTCGACGTGTTGGTGCACGACGTGATCGCCGCGATCACCACGTCGCCGTCACGCAGCCCATAGTCCGTGCCCACGACGTCGACTTCGCGCGGCGCGTCCGCGCCGGTCATGTCCTTCAATGCCTTGGCGAAGGCCGGGGCGGCGGATTTGAGATCGATGCGGTCCTGCGGGCGTTTGGGTCCGGAAATGGCCGGTTCGATGGTGGAGATGTCGAGTTCCAGCGTGCTTGTAAACACCGGGTCGGGCGTGGAGGCGTCGCGCCACATGCCCTGGGCCTTGGCGTAGGCTTCGACCAAGGCGATGCGGCCGGCGTCGCGCGCGGTGAGTTTCAGGTAGTTGATGGTTTCCGCGTCCACCGGGAAGATGCCGCAGGTCGCGCCGTATTCCGGGGCCATGTTGGCGATGGTGGAGCGGTTGGGCAGGCTTAGGTTGTCCAGCGCCGGGCCGAAGAATTCCACGAACTTGCCGACCACGCCCGTCTTGCGCAGCATTTCGACGATGCGCAGCACCAGATCGGTGGCGGTGACGCCCTCGCCCAGCCGGCCGGTCAGCTTGAAGCCGACCACTTCGGGGATCAGCATGGACACCGGCTGGCCCAGCATGGCGGCCTCGGCCTCGATGCCGCCGACGCCCCAGCCCAAAACCCCCAAGCCGTTGACCATGGTGGTGTGGCTGTCGGTGCCGACCAGGGTGTCGGGGAAGGCGACGGCCTGGCCGTCCACGTCCTTGGTCCACACCACCTGGGCCAGGTGTTCGACGTTGACCTGATGGCAGATGCCGGTGGACGGCGGCACCACGCGGAAGTTGTCGAACGCCTGCTGGCCCCAGCGCAGGAATTCATAGCGTTCCTTGTTGCGCTCGAACTCCAGCGCCTCGTTCTTTTCCAGCGCGTCGGCGCTGCCCGCGAAATCGATCATCACCGAATGGTCGATGACCAGGTCCACCGGGCTGAGCGGGTTGATCTTTTTGGGATCGCCGCCCACCGCCGCCATGGCGTCGCGCATCGCGGCCAGATCGACCACCGCCGGGACGCCGGTGAAGTCCTGCATCAGCACGCGCGCCGGACGGTAGGCGATTTCGTGCCCGCCCCGGGCGTCCGCGGCCCAGTTCGCGCAGGCCTTGACGTCGGCGGTGGACACCGTGCGGCCGTCTTCGAAGCGCAACAGGTTCTCCAGCAACACCTTGATGGAATAGGGCAGCCTGGACACGTCGCCCAGGCCCGCGTCCTCGGCGGCCTTGAGGCTGAAATAGTCATAGGTCGCGCCGTTCACATCCAGGGTGCGGCGGGTTTTGAGCGTGTCCTGTCCGGCCATCGAAGGGGTTCCTCGCATTCAGTGGAATTTGTGGGCCACATATAGCACAAGCGCCGAAAAGCGAAACCATGACATTTCCCCCTTTGTGACACATTCGGGCCACATTTGGGGCGTTCAATGGGATCATCGGATGACGCGATGTGTTCCTCTCGCGATGACGTCACGGCTCCGAGCTTGGTTCCTCTTCGGGCTCCCATACCCTCCGACCCCCCCTGACCCGGGGAACCAGATCTGACTGACAGTGCTGACCCAAACTGGCCGGGTGGTCCCCCCACCCGGCCATTTTTTTATGGTAAGGGGCTGGCGCGATCCCCACACATATAGGTACCCTGCTTTGGGGTTGGGACGGGAGGATGCAACATGGGCTTGCGGGCATGGTTGGCGGTTTTGACGATGACGTTCGGGACGTGGACGATGCCGGTCCACGCCGGGCAGGGGGCCTTGACGCTCGGTTTCATGCCGTACCTCAACGCCGAGACGGTGTTGGAGAAATACACCCCCCTGGCCCGATACCTCGGCGCGAAGCTGGGGCGCGAGGTCCGCATCGAGGTGGCCAAGGACTACGCCGAACACATCCGCCGCACCGGCCAGGACGAACTGGACATTTCCTTCCTGGGCGGAAGCCCCTATGTGGTGATCGGCGACGAATACGGCAGGAAACCCTTGCTGGCGCGGTTTGAGTTCGCGGGCAAGCCGACGTTTCGCTCCGTGATCTTCGTCGCCAAGGACAGCCCGATCCAGGCCGTCGCCGACCTTAAGGGCAAGACCATGGCGTTCGGCAACCGCAATTCCACCCTGAGCACCCAGGTGCCGCTCTACACCCTGATCCAGGGCGGCGTCGGTCTGGACGATCTGAAGGCGCACGAGCATCTGCGCAACCACGACAACGTGGTCATGGGGGTGGAGGTCGGCGATTTCGACGCCGGCGCGGTGGCCGAGGAAGTGTTTCACGAATACCGCGGCAAGGCCGTCCGGGTCCTGGCCTATTCGCCGGAGCTGTCGACCCATGTCTTCGTCGCGAGCCAGGCAATGGCCCCCGAACTGCGCCAGGCCGTCGCCGACGCCCTGTTGGGCGTGAAGGACGACCCCGCCGGGGGCGAGGTTCTGCGCGCCATCGGCGCGGACCTGACGGGGTTCGTGACGGCGGCGGATTCCGATTACGACTTGCATCGCGACATGCTGGGCAAGGTCCTGCCCATGCTGGATCGCTGAACCCGAGGACGGGATGCCGCGGTTCATCGCCAACAAGGTTCTGCTGCTGCTGACCGTGATCGCCGTCCTGGCGGTCAGCGTGGCCGCGGCCGGCTGGTTGATTTACGACCGCCAGCAACACCAGCAGCGGGGTGATCTGTTGGCCAGAGCGGCGTCCGAGGCCGATTTCATAGGCGCGTTCCTCACCGACGCCATGTTGCGCCACGACTATTCGGAAGGGCGGCGGTTGTTGTCCGAATGGACCGCCACCCATGACGAGGTGGTGTTCCTGGACGTGACGCTGGACAACGGGCGGACGTTCTTCGCCTATCGCGACGCGGCGGGCCTGGACGAAACCATGATCATCGCCCGGGACTTCGCCTACCGCGACCGCCGTCTCGTGATCCGTTTGGCCCACGGCACCGCGGAGATGCGCGAGCGGCTGGCGGACCTCAAGGACAGCCTGATCGTGCTATCCATCCTGTCCGTCGCCCTGATGGGCGGGGCGTTGTGGTACGTTCTGTTCCGTTGGATGATCCGCCCCATGGAGGCGGAGATCCGCCATCGCACCCGTCAGTTGCAAGACGCCCGGGAAAGCCTGGAAGTCCAGGTCCGGGACCGCACCGCGTCGTTGACCGAGGAGGTGGAAAAGCGCCGCGCCGCCGAACGGTCGCTGCGCAAGATGGGCATGGCCATCGACCAGAGCCCGATCCTGATCTTCATGACCGAACCGGACGGGGTCATCGAGTACGTCAACCCGACGTTCGAAAGGGTCACCGGCTACGCCAGCCGGGAGGTCCTGGGCCAGACGCCGCGCATCATCAAATCCCCCGACACGCCACCCGAGGTGCACAAGGATTTGTGGGAAACCCTGCTGGCGGGACGGGAGTGGCGCCGCGAAATCAAGGACCGCTGCAAGGACGGCGGCGAATTCTGGGCCAACGTGAGCATCTTCCCGATCCTCGACGAGCGGGGAAAGATCGTCCATTTCGTCGCCATGCACGAAGACATCACCGAACGCAAGCAAGCCGAACTGGCGATGATGGAGGCGCAAAGCGCCGCCGAACTGGCGAACCGGGCCAAGACCGAACTGTTGGCCAACATGAGCCATGAGTTGCGCACCCCGCTCAACGCCATCATCGGCTTTTCGGAAACCATGAAGGGCGAATATTTCGGCCCGCTGGGCGGCGATCGATACCGCGAATACGCCGATCACATCCATTTCTCGGGAACTCATCTGTTGTCGCTGATCAACGACATCCTCGACGTCTCGGCGGTGGAGGCGGGGAAAATGACCTTGCACGAAAGCGAGATCGATGTCCGCGAAATCTGCGGCGCCGTGATGCGCATCCTGTCTCCCAAGGCCGAGGAATTGGGCATCGCCCTGGACTGCGCCGCCGATCGCGGTCTGCCGCGTCTGCTGGCCGACGAGCGGCGGTTCAAGCAAATTCTCATCAATCTTCTGTCCAACGCCGTCAAGTTCACGCCCGAGGGCGGCGAGGTGCTGTGCGACGCCCATGTGGACGGGGACGGATCCATGGTGATCGGCGTCACGGACACCGGCATCGGCATGGACGAGGCCGGCATCGCCAAGGCCTTGGAAAAATTCGGCCAGGTGGACAGCTCGATGGCGCGCAAGCATGAAGGCACCGGTCTTGGCCTGCCGCTGACCAAGGGGTTGGTGGAGTTGCACGGCGGCGTGATGGAACTCTCCAGCAGGCCGGGACGGGGCACGCGCATCACCTTGCGCTTTCCGGCCGAGCGGGTGCTGGCGGTCTGAACGCCTTTGCGGGTTCCGTTCGATGAAAAAAATGACCGGGCTCTTGCGAGCCCGGTCAGGTCTTTAAGGGAGGTCTCACGTCCTGGGGGAGACGGAGAGTCTCGTCCGGAGGTTCGCAGGATTTTCAGAGGGGGGAGGGGGAGGTAATCCTGCGGCCTCCCGATGTCCGGCGGACATTGCCGACGAACATCGTATGTCCCTTATATAAGGAATATCTAATGCAGAGTCCAGCAAAAAAATTAGCGGAAACCCATTTCTTCAATAAGGTCATTCTTGTGCACCAGAACTCTAACGCTCTGATAAATCGAGGATTCGGACATACCTAAGTTTTGAACTTTTAAAATTCGAAAAATATTTTATTCGCATTTCATCGCGCCCGGTCCGGGAATTCGGCGCGGATTCGGTGGGGCCGTTCCGGATTCGCGGGTCGGCGACCCGGTGCTTGAAATTGCCGGGGGATGGTATACTGTCGCGGGGCGAACGGGGACCCAGGGAGAGAACGGAACGGCATGACCCTCTTTCAAGGCGAGGATCTGATGTGCGTGCGCGGCGAGCGCACGGTGTTCCGTGGTCTCGGGTTTCAATTGGACGCCGGCGGCGCATTGGTTCTGATCGGGCCCAACGGCTCGGGCAAGTCGTCGCTGCTGCGTCTGATGGCCGGCCTATTGCGTCCCGCCGAGGGCCGCATGACCTGGGACGGCGAGGACGCCCTGGACGAATTCGACGAACACGGCGCGCGGCTGCATTACGTCGGCCATCACGACGCCGTGAAGCCGGTGCTGAGCGTGGCGGAAAACATCGCCTTCTGGGCCGGGGTGCGCGGCCGGGGCGAGGACGGCGTGCGCGATGGTCTGGCCACGTTCGACATCGCGCACCTTTACGACGTGCCGGGCCGGTTCCTGTCGGCCGGGCAGAAGCGCCGCGTCAATCTGGCGCGCATCATCGCCGCGCCCGCGCCCTTGTGGCTGTTGGACGAACCCACCACCGCGCTGGACAAGGCCACCATCAAGCGGCTGGAGAACGCCATCGCCGACCATCGCTCCGGCGGCGGCATGGTGGTGCTGTCCACCCACGCCGACATCGACATGCCCGGCGCGAATGTTCTCAACCTGGCGGATTTCGCGTGCCGCGCGCCGCTTGACGAACACGTGATGGTGTAGGGGGCCGGATGGGCGCGTTTTTCAACATGGTCCGCCGCGACCTCAACCTGGCCTTTCGCCAGGGCATGGATTCGCTGATGGTGGTGGCGTTCTTCGTCATCGCCGTGGTGCTGTTTCCGTTCGGCGTGGGGCCCGAGCCCAACACGCTGGCGCGCATCGCGGCGGGCACCATCTGGGTGGCGGCGCTGCTGGCGTCGATGCTGTCGCTGGAACGCCTGTTTCAGACCGACTACGAGGACGGCTCGCTGGAGCTGATGGCGCTGGCCCCCATTCCGCTCGAGGTCACGGTGCTGGCCAAGGTCACCGCGCACTGGCTGACCACGGGCTTGCCGCTGCTGGTCACCGCGCCGCTTCTGGCGGTGCTGATGCAGTTGCCGGACGATGGGTTTTGGGTGCTGATGGCGGCGCTGGCGTTGGGCACGCCGACGCTCAGCTTCATCGGCGCGGTGGGCGCGGCGCTGGTGTTGGGTTCGCGGCGGGGCGGCGTGTTGCTGTCGCTGCTGGTGCTGCCGCTCTACATCCCGGTGCTGATCTTCGGCGTTTCGGCGGTGGAGGCGGCCATCGGCGATCTCACCGTGCGCCCGCACCTGTTGATCCTGGCGGGACTTATGGTGGGCGCGGTGGCGTTGACGCCGTGGGCGTCGGCGGCGGCGCTGCGCCAGGCGGTGGAATGACGTCTTTTTTGCCTCATTTCCGCCACGGATGCGGGGCAAGGTCTGGAAAAGCCGGGCAAGTGCGTATAAAACGGTGCGCCTGACCCGGCATCAAAAAGAAACCATATCCGCCTGTGGGGGCCCATGCACCGATTTGCCAATCCAACCCGTTTCCTGCGCATCGCCGCCGTGGTTCAGCCGTGGGTGGCGTGGATCACCGTAACGTTGTTCGCCGTGGGCCTTTACATGGCGTTTTTCACCGCGCCGGCCGACTATCAACAGGGCGAAAGCGTGCGCATCATGTACGTGCACGTGCCGGCGGCGTGGATGGGCATGTTCTGCTACGCCGCCATGGCGGTGGCCTCCGCCGTGGCGCTGGTATGGAAACACCCGCTGGCCGACGTGGCCGCCAAGGCCAGCGCGCCCACCGGCGCGGCGTTCACGTTCCTGGCGCTGGCCACCGGATCGCTGTGGGGCAAGCCCATGTGGGGTACCTGGTGGGTGTGGGACGCGCGGCTCACATCGATGTTGATCCTGTTTTTCCTGTACATCGGCTACATGGCGCTGCAAGGCGCGTTCGACGACCGCGCGCGCGGCGCCAAGGCGTCCGCCGTGCTGGCGCTGGTGGGTGCGGTCAACCTGCCGATCATCAAGTTTTCCGTGGATTGGTGGAACACCCTGCATCAGCCCTCCAGCGTCATCAAGATGGGCGGGCCGAGCATCCATCCCAGCATGCTGTGGCCGCTGCTGATCCTGGCGGTGGCGTTCAAGGGATATTATGTTTGGGTTTTGCTGGTGCGCATCCGTCAGGAACTGACGGCCAACAAGGTGCGCATCCTGCAACTCCGCCAGGTCCATGGCGGATAGGGCGGGGACGGAGACGACGACATGGCCGAATTTTTTTCCATGGGCGGATACGGCGCGTACGTTTGGCCGTCGTACGGGCTGGCGGCGGCGATCATGATCGCGCTTTTGGTGTCAAGTCTGCGCGGCCTCAAGGCGACCGAGGCCCGCTTCGAACGGCTCAAGGCCGAAACGCGGCCCGTCCGCACCGGATCGAACAACGAGGAGTCCCCCGATGGCGATGAAGCGTAAGCACAAACGCCTCACCTTCCTGATCATCGCGCTGGGTCTGGTGGGCGTGGCCACCGGATTGGTGCTGTTCGCGCTGGGCGACGGGGTGTCGTTGTTCCACAGCCCCAGCGACATCGTCGCCAAGACGCCCAGCCCCGAGCAGCGTCTGCGCCTGGGCGGGTTGGTCGAGGAAGGCACCGTGCAGCGCGCCGAGGGCAGCGCGGTGGTGAAGTTCAGCGTCACCGACGGCGCCAACGCCGTTCAAGTGTCCTACGAAGGCCTGCTGCCCGACCTGTTCCGCGAGGGTCAGGGGATCGTCGCCGAGGGCCGTTACGTCGACGGCGTGTTCCAGGCCAGCGAGGTTCTGGCCAAGCACGACGAAAACTACATGCCGCCCGAGGTCGCCGACGCGCTCAAGAAGTCCGGCCACTGGCAGGACGGCGCGGAGAAGACCGCCGACGCCCCCCCGTCCGCGCCGCCCGCGCCGGCCACTGTCCCGCAAGCCGTTCAGCCCCAGCAAGGAGCCGTCAATTGATCGTCGAAGCCGGGCATTTCGCCCTGATCCTCGGGCTGATGGTGGCCCTGTTTCAATCCGTCATCCCGATGGTGGGCGCGGCCCGCAACAACCCCATTTGGATGGCCTTCGCCGCCCCCGCCGCCAGCGCCCAGGCGCTGTTCGCGACGCTGTCGTTCGCCGCCCTGACCTACGCCTACGTGGTGTCCGACTTTTCGGTGGTCAACGTCGCCTCCAACTCGCACTCCATGAAGCCGGTGCTGTACAAGGTTTCCGGGGTGTGGGGGAACCATGAAGGTTCGATGATGCTGTGGGTGCTGATCCTGGCGTGGTTCGGCTTCGCCGTGGCGGCGTTCGGGCGCAACCTGCCGCCGACGCTGAAGGCCCGCGTGCTGGGGGTGCAGGCGCTGATCGCGCTCGGCTTCTATCTGTTCATCCTGTTCACCTCCAATCCCTTTGAGCGCATGTTCCCGCCAGCCATGGACGGACGCGGTCTCAATCCGCTGCTCCAGGATCCGGGTCTGGCGCTGCATCCGCCGTTCCTCTATCTCGGCTACGTGGGCTTCTCCATCGCGTTCTCGTTCGCCATCGCGGCCCTGATCGAAGGCCGCGTGGACGCCGCCTGGGCGCGCTGGGTGCGGCCGTGGACGCTGGCGGCGTGGGGCTTCCTCACCGTCGGCATCGTGCTGGGGTCGTGGTGGGCGTACTACGAGCTCGGTTGGGGCGGATGGTGGTTCTGGGACCCGGTGGAAAACGCGTCGTTCATGCCGTGGCTGGTGGGCACCGCGCTGCTGCACAGCTCGATCGTGGTGGAAAAGCGCAACACGCTGAAGGGCTGGACCATCTTTCTGTCCATCGTCGCGTTCTCGTTCTCTCTGCTGGGCACCTTCATCGTGCGTTCGGGCGTGTTGTCGTCGGTGCACTCGTTCGCGTCCGATCCCGAACGCGGCGTGTTCATCCTGGCGCTGCTGCTGATCGTGGTGGGCGGCTCGTTCACGCTGTTCGCCGTGCGCGGCCCGGCGCTCAAATCGGGCGGGCTGTTCCAGCCGGTGTCGCGCGAAGGCTCGTTGCTGCTCAACAACCTTTTGATGACCGTGGCGGCGGCGGCGGTTCTGCTGGGCACGCTCTATCCGCTGTTCCTCGATGCGTTGGGCGGCGGCAAGGTTTCCGTCGGTCCGCCGTTCTTCAATTCGGTGTTCATTCCGCTGATGGCGCCGATGATCCTGGTGATGGCCATCGGGCCTTTGATGGCGTGGAAGCGCGGCGACGCCGCGCGCGCGCTCAAACAGCTGTTCGTGGCGCTGATCGCGTCCGTGGTCACCGTCGCCGTGAGCTGGATCACCATCGACAATGCGGGCGTCCTGCCGGTTCTGGGCACGGGGCTCGGCGCATGGCTGATGGCCGGCGCGCTCACCGAAATCGCGGTGCGCGTCAAATTGTTCAAGGTTCCGTTGGGGGCCAGTCTGCGCCGCCTGGGTTCCATTCCCCGTTCGGCGTGGGGCATGACCTTGGCGCACTTCGGTTTGGGAATGGCGATCTTCGGCATGATCGGGTCCACCATGTGGAAGCAGGAAAGCATCCAGGTGATGACCATCGGCCAGACCGTCCCGTTGGCGGGATACGAATACACGCTCGCCGAGGTGCACAAGGAACAGGGCGCGAACTGGACCGCCGAAGTGGGCTCGGTCCAGGTGACCCGCGACGGCCAGCCGTTCGTGACGCTGTATCCCGAAAACCGCTTCTACCCGGTGCAGGGCCGCCCCACCACCGAGGCCGCGATCCATACCACACTCGCCGCCGACCTGTACGTTGCGCTTGGCAACAAGGACGAGGCCGCCGGCGGATACGTGGTGCGGCTCTATCACAACCCGCTGGTGCTGTGGCTGTGGCTGGGTTCGGCGTTGTTGGTGGTTGGATCCATCGTGAGCCTGTCGGACCGCCGTCACCGCATCGGCGCGCCGGCCGCGTCGCGGACCAGGGCCAACGCGGCCCCCGCGGCCCTGCAATAGGCGACGAAAGGGAATAGAGATCATGCGTGTCGTATACGTCCTGCCGTTGGTCATGATCCTGTTGTTGGGGGTCTTTTCCATCCTGCAACTGGAAAAGGTCGGATCCGGGGGAGGGGTGGACAAGCTGCCTTCGGTGTTGATCGACCGCCCGGTGCCGGATTTCGACCTGCCCCCCATCCAGGGGCGGGACCAGGGGTGGGGCAGCAAGGACCTTCTGGGCCAGGTGACGCTGGTCAACATCTTCGGTTCGTGGTGCGTGGCCTGCCAGCAGGAACATCCCTATCTGGTCACCATCAAGAGCCGCGACTTGGTCAAGATCTACGGCATCGACTGGCGCGAAAAGACGCCCGAGGCGGGTCCCGCGTGGCTCAAGCGGTACGGCGATCCCTACCACCGGGTGGGCGACGATCCCAAGTCCCACGCCGCGATCGCGTTCGGCGTCACCGGCGCTCCGGAAAGTTTCATCGTCGACAAGAAGGGCGTGATCCGCCACAAACACACCGGTCCCATCACGCCCGAGGTGTGGGCCAAGGAACTGTGGCCGGTGATCCAGCAATTGAAGAAGGAAAAGGTCGAGTGACCATGCGCCCCACCTTGATCGCCGCGGCGCTTCTGGCCGCCCTGCCGTTCGCCCAGGCCTGGGCGGTCGAGCCCCACGAAATCCTCAAGGATCCAACGCTGGAGGCGCGCGCCCGCGAGGTCGGCAAACAATTGCGCTGCGTGGTGTGCCAGAATCAGGCCATCGACGATTCCAACGCCGAACTGGCGGGCGACATGCGCGTCCTGGTGCGCGAACGCATCCAGGCCGGGGACAGCAACCAGCAGGTCATCGACTACATGGTGGACCGCTACGGCGACTACGTGTTGTTGGACCCGCCGTTCAAGGCCCGCACGCTGGTACTGTGGATCGGCCCCGGCGTGATCGCGCTGTTGGGGCTGGGCTGGCTGGCGTCCTATTTCCGCCGCCGCGAAGGGGTCGGAGGCCAAACCGTGGTGGCCGCCGGGGAACAGGTCCAGCCGCTGAGCGACGAAGAACGCCGCCGTCTCGACCAACTGATGAAGGATGAGAACGCATGACCGCGCTGTGGATCGCCGCCGCCCTGATGACCGCGACGGCCGTGGGTTTCCTGATCGCGCCGCTGGCGTTGCGGCGGGCCGACGGCGCCGCCCGGCCGGGCCGCGCCGAGTTCGACCTCGCCGTGTTCAAGGACCAACTGAGCGAGGTCGAGCGCGATCTGGAACGGGGCGTCCTCACCGAGGATCAGGCCCTGGCCGCGCGGACCGAAATCGAACGCCGCCTGCTGGCCGCCGCCCAGGAACGGGATGATGCCACCGCCGGCGAGACCACCGGGGACGCCCGGCGCGCCACCGCCGCCCTGATGGTGGCGATCCTGGTTTTGGTGCCGCTGGGCTCGGTCGGCATGTATCTGTACGTCGGCAATCCGGATCTCCCCGACGCGCCGCTGGCGGCGCGCCAGGACCAGATGCGCCAGACCGCCCAGGATCCCGGCCAAGCCGGAAACCTCGAAGACATGCTGACGCGCATGGAGCAACGCCTCGAATCCAACCCCGACGACGCGCGCGGTTGGGCGTTGCTGGGCCAGGGCTATGAGAGCATGCGCCGTTACGACGACGCGCTCAGGGCCTTCACCAAGGTCGCCGAACTGGCGGACCGTCCGCCCGAAATCCTCATCGCCATGGCCGAGGTCATGGTGCTGGCTGAACAAAACCGCGTGATTCCCGGCGCGCTGGCGTTGATGGACGAGGCGCGCGCCAAGGACCCCACCGATCCGCGCCCCTATTTCTACCGCGCGGTGGAAAGGCTGCAAAACGAGGACAAGGCCGGCGCGTTGCCGTATTTCGTCGATCTGCTCAACCACAGCCCGGCGGACGCCGACTGGGTGGCGGACATCAAGGAAAATCTCATCTCCGTGGCCGCCGAATTGGGCCAGCCGACGCCCGAATACACGCTGTTGCCGCCCGAGGGCGGGGCCGCGATCGCCGGGGCCGCGCCCTCGGACGCCCCCGCGCCGACCGCCGAACAGGTCCAGGACGCCATGCAGATGAGCGACGGGGATCGGGCCGCCATGATCCAATCGATGGTCGAACGGCTGGCGGCGAAGTTGGCGGAAAACCCGGACGATCTGGAGGGCTGGCGGCGACTCGCCAACGCCTATCGGGTGCTGGGCCAGGCCGACAAGGCCGCCGAAGCGGAGGCGCAGATCAAGCGTCTGGGCGGGCAATAGGGCGTTTTCCGACTCTTTCCTTGCCTTTTTACGCGGAAATCCGCATAAAAATGCCTAAGAAACCGCCCCGCCCGGCGCACGCACCGGACGGGCGCTTTCATGATACAGACAATACACAGGGATGCAGGCAAGCCTGCGAAAGGGATGAACAGATGAGCAAATTCAAGACCATTGACGACCTCGACGTGGCTGGCAAGCGCGTGCTGGTGCGCGCGGACCTCAACGTTCCGATGAAGGACGGCGTCCCCACCGACACCACGCGTATCGACCGCTCCGTGGACACCATCAAGGGTCTCACCGACCGCGGCGCCCGCGTGGTCCTGATGACCCACTTCGGCCGCCCCAAGGGCAAGTTCGTTCCCGAAATGTCGCTGAAGCCGGTGGCCGAAGCGATGGCCCGCGCGCTGGGCGCGCCGGTGGCCTTCGCCGCCGACGTGATCGGCGACAGCGCCAAGGCGACCGTCGCGGCGCTCAAGGACGGTGAAGTGGCGATGCTGGAAAACGTCCGCTTCCACGCCGAAGAGGAAAAGAACGATCCGGACTTCGCCAAGGCCCTGGCCTCGCTCGGCGACGTCTACGTCAACGACGCGTTCTCCACCGCGCACCGCGCCCACGCCTCGACCGAGGCGCTGGCCCGTCTGCTGCCCGCCGCCGCCGGCCGCCTGATGCAGGCCGAGCTGGAAGCGCTGGGCGGCGCCTTGGGCAATCCGCAAAAGCCGGTCGCGGCCGTGGTCGGCGGCGCCAAGGTGTCCACCAAGATGGAAGTGCTGGGCAACCTGTCGCAGAAGGTCGACATGATCATCATCGGCGGCGGCATGGCCAACACCTTCCTGTTCGCCCAGGGCCACGACGTCGGCGCGTCCTTGTGCGAAAAGGACATGAAGGACGACGCGTTGAAGATCATCGCCGACGCCAAGGCCAAGGGCTGTGAAATCATTCTGCCGGTCGATGTCGTGGTGGCCAAGGAATTCGCCGCCAACGCCGAAAACAAGGTGGTCGGCATCGACGCGATCCCGGCCGACATGATGGCGCTGGACATCGGTCCGGCGTCCATCGCCGAGGTGGAAAAGCGCCTCGCCAGCTGCAAGACGCTGGTGTGGAACGGCCCGTTCGGCGCGTTCGAAATCGCGCCGTTCGATAAGGGCACCAACGCCGCCGCCCAGGCGGCCGCGCGCCTGACCAAGGAAGGCAAGCTGCTGTCCGTCGCCGGTGGCGGCGACACGGTCGCCGCGCTGTCGCACGCCGGCGCGTCGGACGACTTCTCCTACATCTCCACCGCCGGTGGCGCGTTCCTGGAATGGATCGAAGGCAAGACGCTCCCGGGCGTCGCCGCGCTCGACCAGTAAGCCTCGCGCTTACAGGAATACGGGAAGCCCGCGCTCCGGCGCGGGCTTCTTTTTTTGCCCGCGTGGTTTCACACTACGCCCGGGCGCAATCGGCTATAATGGAAACGGGAGGGAAATGCGAAAGCGGTAGGCGACATGGCGAGACCGTACTCCCATCTGCTGGAACGTCAGCTTGCCCGGGCCAAGCGGGGGCGGGAGGACGGGTCGGTGGATGTCGAGCGATTGCTGGACCTGGTCGACGGCGCGTACGAGGAAATGGAAGCCGAGCGGCGGCTCGCGGAACGCACGCTCAGCCTGTTGGAGCAGGAGCTCCGCGCCATCAACGCGCACATCCGCGCCGACGCCGAAATTCTCGTCCAGACCATCCTCAGCAAGATCGGCGACGGCGTCGTCGTCATCAACGAGCAAGGCGTCATCGAAAACGCCAACCGGGCCGTCGAAAACATCTTTCGCGTCGCCAGGGGCGGTTTGAGCGGAAACCCGATATCCACGCTGATGCCGCCCGAACACGCCGCGCGCCACAAGACCTATATCGAGACGTACCTGAACACGGGCAAGTCCCGCATCATCAACGCCACCACCCAGGTCGAGGCCGTTCGCGCCGGCGGCGAGAGGTTTCCCATCGAGCTTGCCGTGGGCGAGATCCTGCGCGTCGACGGGCGGCGGTTCATCGGCATCATTCGCGACATCACGGATCGCGTAAAGACACAGGAAGCCCTCCTCACGGCGCGGGACGCCGCCATCGCCGCCAACCGCGCCAAATCGGAACTGTTGGCCAACATGTCCCATGAACTGCGCACGCCGCTCAACGCCATCATCGGCTTTTCCGACACCATCCTGGCCGAGGTGTTCGGCCCGCTGGGCCATGACAAATACCGGGAATACCTGGCGGATATTCAGGAGTCGGGCCGGCACCTTCTGGCGATCATCAACGACATCCTGGACGTGTCCGCGATCGAGGTGGGGAGGCTGGAGTTGCATGAGGAGGTGGTGGAACTTATCGACGTGATCGAAGCCTGCATCCGTTTGGTCGCGCCGCGCGCCTGGGCCGGCGGCGTCATGGTCGCGGTTCACCCGGTGGTTTGCAAGCCGCGTCTGCGCGCGGACGAGCGGCGGCTGAAACAGGCGCTCTTGAACGTCCTGTCCAACGCCGTCAAATTCACCCCCGAAGGGGGGCGGGTGACGGTGCGCGTCGACTGCGCCAGCGGACCGGACCTCGTTATCCTCGTCGCCGACACGGGCATCGGCATGGACGCGCCGGGCATCGCCAAGGCCATGGAGGAATTCTCCCAGGTCGATTCCGGTCTCAACCGCCACTTCGAAGGCACGGGCCTGGGATTGCCCCTGACCAGGGGACTGATCGAACGCCATGGGGGGCGGTTGGCGATTCTGAGCGAAAAGGATCGCGGCACCACGGTCATGATCACGCTGCCCGCCGCCAGGGTGCTCAGAAATACAGATTGAGCGCCGCCAGGGACGCCACCAGGAACAGGACCGTCATCCCCCCGCCCGCGCGCAGGAAGTCGCGCACCCGGTACCCGCCGGGCCCCATGATCAGGGCATTGACCTGATGGGTGGGAATGAGGAACGAATTCGAAGTGGAGATCGCCACCGTCAGGGCGAAAATCGCCGGGTCGCCTCCCGCGGCGATGGCGATGTTGACCGCCAGCGGCACCAGAAGCACCGTCGCGCCGACGTTCGACATGACCAGGGTGAACGCGGTCGCCAGCACGGCGACGGCGGCCTGCAACTGCCACAGGGGCACATCGCCCAGTAGCTCCAGGACCTGCACCGCGATCCACTGCGCCGTGCCGCTGGCCTCCACCGCGCGGCCGAGCGGGATCAGGCTCGCCAGCAAAAACACGGTGGTCCAGTTCACCGCGCGGTAGGCTTCGTCCATGCTCAGCACCCGCGTCACCACCATGCCCACCGCGCCGATCAGCAGGCACAACGACAGCCGCAAATCCGAAAACAGCACCAACCCGATCGCCAGCGCGAAGAACGCCAGCGCCGGGGTGATCTTCTCGGGACGAAATTCCTCGTGGGGATAGTCGCTGGTCACCACCACGAACGCGCGGTCCTTGGCCACGCGCGCCAACGCGCGCCAAGGGGTGTGGCCGACCAGGGTGTCGCCCGCTTGCAACGGCAGGGAACCGATGCGCACCCGTTCGTGATCTTCCCCGCCGATGCGGCTCAGGCATTCGCCGCCGCGATACACGGCCAGCAGCGTCATCCCATAGGTTTCGCGAAACTTGAGTTCGGACGGCGTGTGCCCGATCACCGGGGAATCCGGCGGCACGACCATTTCCGCGACGCCCGCGTGGGTGGGGGACAGATCCTCGGCGAAGGTTTCCAGACTGTGGCGAAGGATCAGCCCGGTCTGCTCGATCAGCAACCGCACCGCCGACAACGATCCCATCACCGCCAGCTTGGCGGGAGCTTCGACGGTCGCCTGGGGAGATGGCTCGAACCGGGTCTTGCCTTTGAAATGGGTGGCGACGACGTTGACGTTGAACTGGTCGTTGACGTTGGCGAGGGTGTCGCCGACCAGTGGGCTGTGTTCGGGCACGAACAGTTCGTAGACGCTGGAATCGATGCCGTACATCCGGTTCAGATACGCCGACACGTTGCGGTTCGCGGAAATGTCGTCGTCCTTCGCCCGAGGCAACAGGTAACGTCCGGCCACGACGAAATAGACGACCCCCACCACGACCAGCGTCAGTCCCACCGGAGTGACGGCGAACAGGTGGAACGGCGTCATCTGCTTGTCGGGAGGCAAGGCGTGGTTGGCGCCGGCGATCAGGTCGTTGAGCAAAATCAGCGGCGACGAGCCCACCATGGTCATGGTGCCGCCGAGAATGGCGCAAAAGCCCATGGGCATGAGCAGTCGCGACACCGACAGGTCCGCCCGCACCGCGATGCGCGACACCACCGGCAGGAACAGCGCCGCCGCGCCCACGTTCTGCATGAACGACGAAATCACCGCGACCGAACCGGATACCAGCGGAATGACCCGCCGCTCGGTGGCGCCGCCGTGCTTGAGGATCAGGCTCGCGACCTTCGACATGACGCCGGTGCGGTCCAACCCGGCCCCGATGATCATCACCGCGATGATGGAAATCACGGCGTTGCTGGCGAAACCGTCGAACAGGTGGCGGGGGTCGGCCAGGGTTTCCAGGCCGGGAACTCCAGACAGCACCCCCAACAGCACCATCATCAGGACCGCGGCCACGTCGATGCGCACGATTTCCGACACGAACAGGAACACGGTCAGCCCCAGCAGACCCAGTACGACGATCATCGGCGGCGTCAGTCCCAAGGTGTCCATGCTCACGGCGCGCTCCTGCGGACGGGGGGGCTCGGTGGAACGAAGTGTGGGGCAAGACCCCGGACCGCCACAAGACAATTCCGCCGCAACGGCGAACGCGTTGCGTGTGGACGGCCGTGTCGTGAGCGGAACATGGTCTAAATTCTCAGCAGGGCGATTTCGATTTCCGCCTCATGTTTTTTCGCGTAGTGGGCGATCTTGGTGTCTTGTTTGACGATGTGCACCGTCCACCATTCCTTGAGAAAATCCCGGAACGCGAGGAAGGAGGCCAGGTCCCGACGCTCGCGCCACACGGCGACCAATGCGTTGAGTTCGGTGATGAGTTCGCGGTGGCGTTCGGCGTGGACCTCGCGGTCGGGGACGCCGCACACGGCCATGATCGCCTCCTCGCGCCGGAAATGGTGGTTCGTGTAGTCGAGCAGCTCGTCGATCACGTCGTCCAGGTCGAGTTCATGGATGTCGTGGGCGTTGACCTTGCCCCACAGCATGACGAGGGTTCTGTGGTCCCGGTCGATGGCGTCGACGCCGACGCGCAGCGCGTTGGTCCAGATCAGGATGTCGGTGTTCGACGTTAACGGCAGTTCGACCCAGAACGTGCTGCCGACCCCTTCCGTGCTGGTGAAACCGGCGCGCCCGGCCATGCGTTCGACCAGCAACTTGGTCACCGCCAGCCCGATGCCCGTTCCCTCGCGGGCGATCATGGGATCGACGTTCAGGCGGTGGAACATCTGGAACACGGACGGAAAGTCTTTTTCCGCGATGCCGATGCCGGTGTCCGTCACGGCGATTCGCGCGTAACCGGTTTCGGTCTGATCCAGACGGACCGTGACGGCGCCGTGGTCGCGATTGAACTTGATGGCGTTCGACAAGAGATTGATCAACACCTGCTTGAAGCGCATGGCGTCCGTGCGGACGATCGCCGCGGGAACCCCGGCCGCCTCGTTGATCACGGCGATGTCCCGGCCTTCCCCCAAGGGGCGGGTCATGGCGACGCAGTCCCCGATCAGGGCGCCGGCGTCGACTTCCTCGAGCTGGAGCTCCAGGCGATCGGCTTCGATTCGGGCCAGATCCAGAACCTCGTTGACGAGATCGAGAAGATGGTTGCCGCCGGTAAGGATGCTTTCCACCGACTCGTTTTGTTTTTCGGTCAAGGGCTGGCGCGGATCGTACTGCATCATCTGGGCGAAGCCGAGAATGGCGTTGAGCGGCGTGCGCAGTTCGTGGCTCATGCTGGCCAGGAAGTCCGACTTGGCCCGGCTGGCGTCTTCGGCGGCCTGTTTCGCTTCGAGAAGATGTTTTTCCGCGTTTCTGCGGAACTCGATCTCATCGGCCAGTTCCCTGTTGAGCGTTTTCAAGGCGGACTGTTCGTCGCGGATCCTCTCCGTCATGGCGTTGAAACACCCGGACAACCGTCCCATTTCGTCGGAGGACGAAACCGGCACGCGCTGGGAATAATCCCCGTGCCCGACCCGGGCGGCCCCGTCCATCAAATGGGTGACGGGTTTCAGAACCGTGACGTGCAGAACCCAGTAGATCACGGCCACCAAAAACGAAACGATGGCGAGGTCGATCAGGATCTGGTTGACCAAGTACGCGTTCACCTGGGAACGCAGGCGGGACCTTTCGACGCCGAACACCACGTCGCCGAGCCGGTCGCCGTTGGCCATGATCGGATAACGCGCGACGTGGAGCGGGGAATCGCGGTCGGCCTGGCCGACGATGGACAGGATGGCCTTGCGGTCCATATCCGGCGGCGTCACGGTGGTCAAGGGCGCGCCGTTCGGGGCGATGATCATGGCGAACCGGATATCCGGATCGGTCGTGATTTGATGGATGAAGCGATCCAGCGCGTTGATGTCATAGGCGTAGATGGACGACGGGCTGATCAGCGACACGAAATTCCCCAGTGCGCGAACCCGGTCTTCCAAACTGTCGGACAGCAGCCGGGATTGGACGTGTCCGACGTAAAGCGCGGTCAGACCGAGGGTCGCCAGAAGGATCGCCGCCGTCGACAGGATCAGCTTGTAACGGAGGCTTGTCGCAAGGCCTGGAAAACGCATGCCTATCGCGCCGGTTCGACGCCTCCCTGAATGGATCGGATGATGGTCCGCAACGGATCGTAATCGGGATCGACGGCGGGGTTGAGGGCGGTCAGCTGGGCCGCCTTGAGGACCTCGCGCCCGGCGTCGGTCTCGGACAGTCCGATCAGCGCGGCGCGAAGCCGGTCACGGCGCGCGGACGGCATGTCGTCGCGCACCGCCCACGGCAAATGGGCCATGGCGTCGCTGACGGCGAGAAGGTTCAGCTGTTCGACGTCGATCTTGGTCTTGACCGCAGTCATGCGGCGCACGACCTCGCCCGCGCCGGCGGCGTCGGCATGACCCATGGAGACCGCCAGAACGGCGTTGGGGGGCGTGGATGCGAACTGTTCGATGTAATCGCCGTCCATCAAGCCGCCTTGGCGCAACAGAAAGGTTGGGACGATGTAACTCATCATCGCCGATTTCCCGCCCCCGAACAGGACGGTTTTGCCGCGCAGCTGGGCCACGGTGTCGATGCCGGAATCCTTGCGCACGTATATGGCGCCGCTGATGCCCGGCTCGCCGAATTCCTCGTTTTGCGCGATCACGTCGTAGCCGGCCTGGGCCCGCGCTTCCAGGTACTGGTTCTGATTGCAATGGATGAGGTCGTAACGGCGTTCCCCGACGCGCAGTTCGAAGGTCGCGAAGTCGGGCGCGGTTTCAATCCGGACGGGCTGGTTGAGAGCCTGTTCGAGATAGGCGCCCAGGGGCTTGAACAGCTTCATGGTCGCGGCCGCGTCGCGGCGCGGAAAGATGCCGACGACCAGGTCCTGACCGGCCAGGGCGAAGGACGGGAAAAACACCATCCCCCAGACGAAAACGGCCAAAATCGAGATGAGCGCCCCACGCACACGCATTGAATCTCCCCCCGCGACACGCGGTTCCATGCCTTCGCAAATGCCATTTTACGGGGTTGCGGCGATGTATCGCAAGCCCTGGACTGGCGCGGCGGGACGAATTTTGCGACAATCGGGGCATGAGCGAGACACCCGTCAACCCGCCCGCCGCGTCCCGGACCAGCGCCTTGCGCAAGCTGTCCATGAGCTATTCGCAAAACGAAGACCGGATCGTTCTGTACGTCGCCGCCGAGGCGGTCGACTTCGCGTTCTGGATCACGCGGCGGTTGGCCCAGCGGTTATGGCCGCCGCTCATCGCCAGTCTGGAAAAGCTGCCCGGCGTCGGCGGGCACGCGGACGAACGCGCCCGCAAGGCCGTGCTGTCGATGCGTCACCAGGACGCGGTGGAACGGACCGCGATCAGCAAGGAACCGCTGCCGGCGGCGGTGCGGCAACCGGCGGACGCGAAGCCCGGCGAGGCCGTTCAGGCCAAGCCCGCGCCTCCCCCTGTTGCCGAGCCGTCCGCCGAAGCGGATGCGCCGAAACCGGATCCCCTGCTGATCATCGGGGTGACCTGGAACATTCTGCAATCCGGCGACGTGCGTTTGACGCTCGGGCTCGCGAACGGCATGCAGAGCCAGCTGGTGCTGAACGAAAAACTGGTCCATGTGTTCTGCCACCTGCTGGCCAAGTCGAGCGAGCAGGCCGGCTGGGGCCTCAACCTCAGCACCCCGGACATGGGCGGTTCCGGCGTTGAAGCCGGGGGCGCGCCGCCCGTGCGGCATTGATGGATCGGATGGGTCGGTTTACAGAAACCCTTCGCCGTCGGCGTCCGGCGGGGGCAGGAATTCGTCCTCGCCCGGATTGAACAGGTCGTCGACGTAGGAGAATTCCTTGCGCAGTCCACGCCGGGCCAGCAGTTTCCTCTGCACCGGTTCGGGGAAGTCGGTGAACATGATGACGCCGTGTTCGATCAGCACGTCGATCAAGTCTTCGATGACGCGGATCAGGCCCATGTCCGATTCGACCAGCTCGCGCTGGGCGCGGTGTTCCGGACTGTCGTTTTGCAGGAATTTGCCCAGTTCCGAATCGTTGGGGGAGACGAATTCCGCGCCCTCGACCTCTTCGCTGAGCACCGCGATGATCACCCCATTGGCGTTGCGCATCACGAACGGCATCTGAGTATTCCCCTAACCAATTGGCCCCGTTGAATTTCCTCAGTTTAGCGAGCGCGCGCCGCCGCGGCAATCGGCTTCGTCGACGGATGCGGATTATTTGAACAGCGTGCCGTATCCCGCCAACCCGTCCGGCCCCACCTTGGCGTGGAAGGCGTAATGGTCGCGGTCCTGCTCCTCCGACGTGACCGGCAGCCCGGTGTTGGTGCGGCGCGGCGGGTTGACCGGCGTGGCGACGGGATCCAGGGCGAACAGGCGGTCGTCGAACGTCAGGGCATCCCATCGCGCCGACGGCCAGGCGAATCCGGTGAAGCGGAACCGACCGTCCCGGCACGCCGCCACGGTCCAGAAAAAGCCCTTGGAGGAAAGCTCCTCGCCTTCGTTGGGCGGGCCGAACACGCCGTCGGCGTCCAGCGCCACCGTCAGGTCCGCCAGCTCGTCTTCGCCGAGCGCCCGGCTTTGGGTCTCGCCGCGCCACGGCGCCAACAGATCGGACCAGCCCGACACGCTCCACTGGCCGAGGTCGGACGGACCGCGCACCGCCGCGTCCAGGCTCGCCGCCGCGACGTCGACGTCGTAGGCGCGCACCTGTTCGGTATAGACGCCGTTGTAGACCATGCGGTAACGGTCTCCGCCGCCCGGACGGCAGGCGTCGCGGATGTCCTCACCCGCCAGGTAGGAAAACCATTGGAACTTGCGGGCGATGGGCTGGTCGGTGGGGCCGGTGGAGGCGCAGCCGGCCATCAGCGCGCCGCAAACGGCCAAGGCCGCAAGCGCGGTCGCCGCCCGTCTACTCGGCGCTTTCGATGATTTCGAAGTCATGGGTGATCTCCGCCATCTTGCCCAGCATGATCGAAGCCGAGCAATATTTTTCCGCGGACAGATTGATGGCGCGTTCCACCCGCTTGGGATCCAGCGCCTTGCCCGTCACCTTGAAATGCACGTGGATGCGGGTGAACACCTTCGGCACCTCGTCGGCGCGTTCGGCGGTGATCTCCGCAACGCAATCCTTCACGTCCTGGCGCGCCTTGTTCAGGATGCTCATGACGTCGATGGAGGTGCAGCCCCCCATCCCCAACAGCAGCATTTCCATGGGGCGCGGCCCCTGGTCCCGTCCGCCGAAATCGGGGGAGCTGTCCATGGTCACCTTGTGTCCGCTGCCGGCCGTTCCCTCGAACGCCATGCCGCCCAGCCACTTGATCTCAGCCTTCATCGTCGTCATCCAAAATTCGTGATGGGGAATGTCATGGCCTTCAGTTTAGCGCAAACGCAAAGGCCCGAGTCATAAAATATGGGATCGCCACGGGGGGATTTTTATCTGTTTTTTCCGTTTGGTCCCGGCGCTGGACTTCCTATATGTGAGCAGGAAGGCGATGCGTCCACCGGGGTGGGCGGGGGGATCGCCAGAATTCTCAAGGGGCATGGATCACAGTATGGGCAGACGTGCGCCACGGGGACCGGATTGGCGGAATTTCGACGACACCGCATGCGGGGCGGGACTCCACCTGCCGGAGCCGTTGAACGGCCGCAGTTACCGGGGGGCCCTGGACATCCGCATCGATCGCGCCGGGGTCTGGCATTACAACGGCTCGGCCATCCGCCGTCCCGACATGGTGCGCCTGTTCGCGGCGAGCCTGATGCGGGCCGGGGACGGGCGGTATTGGTTGGTCACGCCGACCGAGATGGGACACATCACGGTCGAGGACGCCCCCTTCGTCACCGTCAGCCTGAAGATCGTGGGCGAGGGCGACGACCAGATCCTGCGCTTCACCACCAACGTCGACGACGTGGTGACGTTGTGCGAGGACACGCCGCTGATCATGCGGGCGTGCCGCGTCAGCGGTGTGACGACCCCTTATATCCGGGTGCGCGATGGTTTGGAGGCCCGCGTCCAGCGCAACCATTATTACGAACTGGTGGAACACGGCGCGGTCATGGAACTGGACGGCGAGGCGGTCCTGGGGGTATGGAGTGAGGGATGCTTTTTTCCCATGGGTGCCATTGCCGATCCCGATGCCTGAAAATGCCGCTTCACACTTCGATCCGGACACCTTTCATCGGCGTTTGAACGCGCATCCCAGCGAGGACGAGCGGGGCGACCACGACCTCAATCCCGGCACGCGCCCGGACGGTGCGTTGCGGCCCGCCGCCGTGCTGGTGGGCGTGGTGGCGCGGGACGGCGGCCCCACGGTGTTGCTGACCCGGCGCACCGACCATCTGGAACATCATCCCGGACAGATCAGCTTTCCCGGCGGCCACGCCGAGGACGGAGGCGGCGGGGCCGAGGCCACAGCGCTGCGCGAGGCCCGCGAGGAAATCGGTCTGGACGGCGAACGGGCGCGTGTCCTGGGCCGTCTTTCGCCTTACGTCACGCGCACCGGTTTTCGGGTCACGCCGGTGGTGGCGGCGTTGACGCCGCCCTTGGAGCTCACCCCCGATCCCCACGAAGTGGCGGAAATCTTCGAGGTTCCGCTGGACCATCTCATGGATCCCGCCAACCATCGTCTCGGCACGCGCCGGGCGGGCGGCGCGGAACGCACCTTTTACGCCATCGCCTATCGGGACTATGATATCTGGGGGGCGACCGCGGGAATGATCGTGGATCTGCACCGTGCGCTGTCCGCCCCGCCACATGAAACGACGTAAGGACCCACCGCCGCCATGGCCCGCATTCTGTTCACCTATGTTTTGCCTTTGTTGTTGCCGACGGTGCTGTATTTCGTCTGGGCGGCGTGGGCGCGGCACAAACGCCGGGACGAGGGCGCGGGGGCCGAGGACGTGGACATCAAGACCCCCTGGCTGGCGCTGGCCGGCGCGGGGGTGGCGCTGATGACCGCGGGACTGGTGGCGAGCGCCCTGCTGGGGCCGAAAAACGAGCCCGGCAGCGTCTATTATCCGCCGCACATGGATGGCGACGTCATCGTGCCCGGACGCTACGGCCCGCCGCCCGAAACCGGGTCTGGAAAGTAGGTCCGCCGTGGAACCGACCGGTCAAATCGCCCTTCAACCCTGGATGACGGCCCCGGAAACCCGGGCCGTGATGGCGGCGTTCCATGCCGCCGGAGCCCAGGCGCGCTTCATCGGCGGATGCGTGCGCGACGCGGTGCTGAAACGTCCCGCCCAGGACATCGACATCGCCACGCCCGAACCGCCCGAACGGGTCATGAAGATTCTCGACGCCGCAGATATCCATGTCATTCCCACCGGCATTCAACACGGCACGGTGACGGCGGTGGTCGACCATCACCATTTCGAAATCACCACGCTGCGCGTCGACGTGGAGAATTTTGGCCGCCATGCCCGGGTGGCGTTCACCGACGATTGGACCCAGGACGCGGCGCGGCGCGATTTCACCATCAACGCCATGTCGTGCGACGAGGACGGCAACGTGTACGATCCGTACAAGGGGCTGGACGACCTGGGCGCGGGGCGGGTGCGCTTCGTCGGACGCGCGGAACAGCGAATCGACGAAGACGTGCTGCGCCTGTTGCGGTTTTTCCGCTTCCAGGCCCAGTACGGCAGGCCGCCCGTCGACATCGATGCGCTGGCGGCGTGCCGCAAGCTGGCCCCGCGCCTGCCCGAACTGTCGGGCGAACGGGTGCGCGGCGAGTTGTTCCGCATCCTGATGGCCCCCAACCCGGCCGACACGGTGACCCTGATGCGGGCCGAGCGGGTGTTGGAGCACATCCTTCCCGAAGCGGGCGACGTGGGACGTCTCAGATTCCTCGCCTGGCTGACCGAACGCGCGGTCAAGTTCGATGCCGTCGGGCCCGACCCGGTGCGCCGCCTGGCGGCGCTGCTGCGTCCGGGCCTGGACGCGGACGCCGTGGCCGGGGTGGCGGAGCGGCT
>JADGBG010000018.1 GCA_015231605.1 Alphaproteobacteria bacterium
CCGCCATCGACGTCAACGCCGGCTCCGGCGGGGCTGGGGGGCGGGGCGCGGATTTGGCGCTCGCCGTCAACCTGCGCGCCGCCGCCGAGGCCGCGCGCCAGATGCGCCTGCGCAATCTGGCGGGGCTGATCGTCATCGACGTGTTGCCGATGAAGGGCGAAGGCGCGCCCGCGCGCGTCATCGGCGCGTTGAAGGATGCCTTGGCCCGGGATCCGGCGGGCGCGCGGGTGCTGGGCATGACGCGCGGCGGCGTGTTGGAGGTGGTGCGTCCGCGCCGGGACGCGCCGTTGTCGGAAGTGCTGCTGGCGGCCTGTCCGCGTTGCGCCACCGGCCGCGCGCCCGCGCCGTTGACGGCGGGCTTCACGGCGTTGGACCGCGTGTTGGCGGAAGTGTGGGCGAACCCGTCGCTGGTGCCGTCCCTGGCCGTGCCCGGTCCGGTGGCGGCGGCGTTGAAGAACACCGAGCGCGGCCGGTCCGCCCTGGCGGAAATCGAGGCCAAACTGGGCCATGCGTTGAACATAACCGTTGACGACGCCCTGGATGCGGACGCGTCCCGCATTGACGACGAGCGAGGATAAAAGGCCATGAGCGAGGACAAGATCGTCAAGCTGCCGAACCGATCCAAGACCCCGAAAAAGCCCGGCGCGTGCCCGGTCTGCGGCAAGCCGCCGGGCGCGGGCCACAAGCCGTTCTGCTCCAAGCGCTGCGCGGATCTGGATCTGGGGCGATGGCTGGACGGGGGCTACCGCATCCCCACCGCCGAGGTTCCCGGATGGGACGACGACGGCGAAGGAGGCCCCGGGCCAAAAACGTGAAAAACCCCGTGGACAGGCCCGCGTTTATCCCCTATAAACCGTGCCGCGCCAACGCATAAGCCCAGGTAGCTCAGTTGGTAGAGCAGCGGATTGAAAATCCGCGTGTCGGTGGTTCAAATCCGCCCCTGGGCACCATTATTCTCAACCCCCTGAGGCCTTTATGGTTTCGGGGGGTTCGCTGTTAGGGACCACATAATATTAGAGTAAGCGGGATATGGCGGGATCTACCGGGATATGGTGGGACAGGCCGCAGGAAACCGCCGTTTTTTATCGCCTGGCCGCTCATCGCGTGCTGGGCGTTTTGTTTTTGGAGTGAAGGCGCAATTACCGATTTCAGCACTTGGAATTATAGTAGCCGCCGTTCAGGGGCGGGACCTTGTCCATGAGGGCCTTGTGCCTGATAAGGTAGGGCGGCGGATCGCGGCGTGTGACGGGGTTGACGGCGACGAAAGGGCGTGCGTCCACGACGATGGTGACTGGGCCATTGAAGACGATCTGCGCGGCCCGGTTGGCCGCATTGTCATTCTGACCGGCGGCCGCCGCCAGGAAGTGGCGGGCCTTGTCTATGGGCATTTTCATTACGAGCACCCCCAAAAAGCATTCTACCTTTCAGAGATTATGGCCTCGTAAGTGATTAATATCAATTCAGTTTTTTGTGCAGGCGTGAAGTTAAAACCCTTCTCTATCACGAGTTCCTCAACAGCCTGTATGGCGGCCGCCAGGTGTTCCTTGTCGAACGCCTGGGGTTGAATGCGCTCTTTTTGCCCTTCCCCAGAAACCAGCCATTCCAGTGAAACGCCGCAGGCCCTGGCAATCTCAGCGAGCGTCACCGCTTTCGGCTCCCGTTCCCCATTTGCATAGTTGAATAGGGTTTGCCGCGTGACCCCGGTTTTTTTGGCGACATCTGTCGCCCCGCCCGATTCGCGAATTGCTTCATCGATTCGCGCCGCGATTTCGGTCTTTCGACCCGTAACTCCGAAATTGTCTTCGGAGTTTTCTTCGCGTTTCGGAGTTTTACCAACCATTTGTTTTTAAACAATCATTTCCATTTACGACAACGAACTTCGACAAAAAGAAGTCAGAAATTAAATTTTCGTTGACCGTGACAACATTTGTTTACATTCTTGGTTCAGAACCCAACCAAAATACCCCACAAAAAAGCGGCCCCAACCGCTTTCTAGAGAGACCGATGGCAAGACGAATTGACACCCACTGGAGCGACGTAAAGGCGGCCCTTGAAAAGAAGGGATCATGCCTTGCTGAGGTGGCCCGTTCGCTGAGCGTAACAGAGGCCGCCGTTCACAAGGTCAAGCGGCGTCCGAACCATCGGATCCAAACCGCCATCGCCGAAGCCCTGAGCATGAAGCCCGAAGCCATTTGGCCGACCCGCTATTTCGTCGCCAGCGGCAAGCCGATTCGACCTGTCATCTGGTTGAACCAGAATAGCAGGCGCGCGGCCTCGGCACATGTCAAAAATCGAAAGGCCGCCTGACATGCCCAGCAACGACGAAAAGTCCTTCTTGATCGCCGAATTGGGCGTGTTGGCGAGTGAACTGGAGATTAACCAGATCAACGCCATCGTCACCTTCGCCGTCATGTTGCGCCTGGGCGGCGTCACGCCCGCCTTTTTCAGCCAGATCGCCGACGCTCTTGAAGGTCGCGGAGGTGAGCAATGACGCTTTCGTGCATCGCCTTGATCCGCCGGTCCTTCGTCTTGTCGTTTTCGAATGAATTGATGAGGTCCGCGACCGTCACGGAATCCTGCGTTTCCAGCAGCTCAATCGCCCGCGCTCCGGCAGGCGTCTTCCAAAACGTATCGCCAGCCTGGCGAAAGGTCTGCTCCATCCTTGCCGCGATCTTTTCGACTTTGTCATCCATATCCATTACCCCGGTTGGTTGTTTTGCGCCATCAACCATAGGGGAACGCGCGCCGTTCGTCATCATGGGAACCCACGCTTCCCGTGAAGGCGGGCGGCGCGCGGCTTTCGCAGGGAGTCTGTCATGAAGATCGAGCAAATCGCCATCGCCGACATCGAGGTCAAGGACCGTTTGCGCCCCGTTACGCTGGAGGCGGTGAAGGGGTTGGCGGAGGACATCCGCAATCGCGGTCTTCGCCAGCCCGTGGAAGTCGCGGCCATCGGAGGCGGCCGTTACCGTCTCGTCGCCGGGGCGCACCGGCTTGCCGCCTGTCAGTCGATCGACATGGAAACGATCCCGGCGTTTGTGGTGGTCGGCACTGAGGCCAATCTGCGGCGTAGTGAAATTCTGGAAAACATCACCCGGAACGAACTCAACGTCTTGGAACGCGTGCAATTCCTGGCGGAGCTCAAGCGGCTGTACCAGGAAGAGAACCCCGAAGCCACCAAAGGCGGTGATCGGCGCAGCGAGGAATTTCAAAGTGCCAACGTTGGCACTTTGAAAGATTGGTACGCCGAAGTGGCCATCCGGTCCGATCGCGCCGTCCGCACCATCAAGCGGGAAGCGTCGATCGGTTTCCGCCTGGACAAGGAAGCCGTGGATGTGCTGCGCGCCACGGACATCGCGGACAATCAGAAAAAACTCGAGGCTCTGTCCCGCCTGGAGCCCAAGATGCAGAGGGAAATCGCCTTGACCTTCACCTATCTGCGCCCCCCGCGCTCCGTGGCCCAGGCCGTCAAGGCGATCGAGGGCCGTTCGGAGCCGGATGAAACCGACCCGGTCGCGGTGCAGTTTCACAAGCTTCTGGACACCTGGACCCGCAACGACAACGCCAAGGCGCGACGCCAGTTCCTGGATCAGCTGATCGAGGACGGCGTTCTCGCCGAGGGCTGCATCAAAAAGGGGCGCTGTGATGGCTGACGTCGCGGACCGGTACAGGGATCGGGTCAGGGCGATCGAGCGCCCACACCCCATCCGCCGCCTTTTGACAGCGATCGATGGTCTGAGCGAACACCAGATCGACGCGGTGTGCGCCTTCGCCGAATTGCTGAACACGGAACACGCCAGCCCGGCCCTGTCCGATGCGGAATTTGTGCGCACCCGGCTGGGCGCATCGCGCGGACAAACCATCATTTTTCCGGTGAGGGGACGCTCATGATCCGGCGCGACGACAAAACCCTCAACCTGTTCGACTGGACGCCGCCCAAGATCGTCAAGCGGTTCGACGATCAGCGGGTTCGGGCGGTCGAACTGCGCGACCTGATCTCGCGCGGCGTGGCCGAGACGTTGCGCAATTGCGAACTGCCCCGCGCCGAGATCGCCGAGAAGATGAGCTCATGGCTGGGCGAGGACGTGTCCGCCAACATGCTGGATCAGTACGCCAGCCCGGCCAAGGACGAGCACGTCATCCCGCTGCACCGCGCCCTGGCGCTGATCCATGTGACCGGCGACGACGTGCGGCTGTTGCAGCTGATGGCGGAAATGTTCGCCCACGCGGTCATCGAGAGCCGGTACGTCCACGCCGTCCATGAGGCCATCCTCACCGAACAGATGGAGACCCTGGCGCGCGAGCGCAAGCATCACCGCAAGGGCTGGAAAGGGAGCGTGTCATGAAGGATTGGTTCAACGCCGCCGAGTTGTCCGCCATGGCGCTGCCGGGGCTTCCGGGTACCGAACGCGGGATCCTTGACCGAGCTGAGCGCGAAGGCTGGCACACCCGCAAGAATATGGCCGGCGGCGCCCTGGCGCGCAAACGGTCCGGGCGCGGCGGCGGTGTCGAGTTCCACTACACGGTCCTGCCAACCAAGGCGCAGGCCAAGATCGCGGCGGAACTGGCCCCGGTGAAGGCCGACCTGGCCGCCGAAAAGTCCCAGTTCGCGTCCGAAGAAATGTGGGCGTTCTTCGATCGGCTCCCCGACACGCGCAAGGCCAAGGCGAAGCACTGCCTGGCCGTGATCGAAGAGGTCAACGCGCTGTATCGCGGCGGGATGCCGAAGAACCTGGCGGTGCATGTCGCCGCCAAGCGCAACGGGATCAAATCTGAACAGACGATCTGGAACTGGTACAACAAGATCGCAGGCGTGCCGCGCGCCGACTGGCTGCCGGCGCTCGCCCCGCGCAACACGGGGCGCACCGCGACGGTGGAATGCTCGCCTGAGGCCTGGGACTTCATCAAGTCCGACTACCTACGCGCCGCGCGCCCAACGTTCGAGAGCTGCTATCGCCGCCTGGGCCATGCCGCCGAGGCCCACGGTTGGACGGTCCCGTCGATCGCCACGCTCAAGCGCCGGATCGAGCGCGAGGTTTCCAGGCCGGTGATCGTCCTGGCGCGCGACGGCATCGACGCGCTCAAGGCCATGTTCCCAGCCCAGGAACGCGACCGATCGATCTTTCATGCTCTGGAAGCGGTCAACGCCGACGGTCACAAGTGGGACGTCATGGTGCAATGGCCCGACGAGGACAAGCCCATGCGCCCGATGATGGTGGCGATCCAGGATTTGTACTCGGGCAAGATCCTGGCCTGGCGCATCGACAAGTCCGAAAACAAGGAGGCCGTGCGCCTGGCGATCGGCGACGTGGTCGAAACCTATGGCATTCCCGAGCACATCTGGCTGGATAACGGCCGCGCCTTCGCCTCCAAGTGGCTCACCGGCGGCATCGAGAACCGCTTCCGCTTCAAGATCAAGGAAGAGGAACCGGTCGGCATCCTCACCCAGCTGGGCGTCGAGGTGCATTGGACGCTGCCTTACAGCGGCCAGTCAAAGCCCATTGAGCGGGCCTTTAGAGACCTGTGCGACAACGTCGCCAAGCATCCGGCCTTTGAAGGCGCTTACACAGGCAATTCGCCCATGAACAAGCCTGAAGATTACGGGTCGCGCGCCGTGCCGATCGAGGACTTCATCCGCGTGGTCGACGAAGGCATCCGCGAACACAACCAGCGTCCCGGCCGCCGCGCCGCCGTATGCCGTGGGCGGTCCTTCGAGGAAACCTTCAACGCCTCATACGCCCAGGCTCCGATCAAGAAGGCCTCCGACGAACAGCGCCGCTTGTGGCTGCTGGCCGCCGAGGGTGTCACCGCCGCCAGCCGCGACGGGGCGCTCAAGCTCATGGGCAACCGGTATTGGGGCGATTTCCTGCATGGCCACATGGGCCAGAAACTGGTGGTCCGCTTCGATCCCGACAACCTGCACAGCGGCCTGCACGTCTACCGGCTGGATGGTTCTTATCTCGGCTGGGCGGATGCGATCGAAAAGGTTGGCTTCAACAGCGTCAGCGACGGCCGCGAACAGGCCCGCGATCGCGGCAAGTTCATGAAGGCAACGGCGGATCTGCGCGATCTTCACGTCAAGCTCACCGGCGAAGAGATCGCCGCGCACCTGCCCACGCCGCCGGCGCTTCCCGTGATGGAAAGCAAGGTGGTGCGCATGGCCGCCCCCGCTGGCTCCGATCCGCTGATGAAGCGTCCCGCCGCACCGCAGCCAGCAGGCCTCAGCGCCGAGGAAGAAGCGGAAGCCGATCGCATTCTGGCGGCCATGTCCGGCGCTGAAACCGAGGGGGCCGAGGTTGTGCGTCTGCAGGTGGTGCAGAACGGCCGGCCCAATTTTGAAACCGATGAGGAATTCGCGCGCTGGGTGTTCGACAACCCGGCCCTTGCGGATGAGGCGGACCGCGCCCGGGTTGGCGAACTGATGAGCGACCCGTCGTTCCGTCTGTTGATGGGCCATGCGGCCCAAGAAAAAAGCCGCCGCGCCTGATCCGCGCGACGACTTGGTAGTCAAAAGGATAGACCATGTATAGGCACAAGTTCGTTCACACGTCAAACGTTAAGCGCTTTCTGCTGGGGTCGGCGTCGCTCAATGAGCGCGGCGCACCCGAGGCCTCGATCCTGCTTTTGGAAGGCAATGCCGGTCTGGGCAAGAGCCGCACCGCCGAATGGTGGGCCATGCAGAACGACGCCATTTTCCTGCGCATCAAGGCCAAGTACACGCCGCACTGGCTGCTGACGGACCTGCTCACCGAACTGGGCGAGCAGGCTTCGGCGCACAGCTGTGAAAAGCTCTATAACCAAGCGGTCGGCATTCTCGCAAAGGAGCCGCGCCCCATCGTTCTCGATGAGGTCGAGGCGGGTCTGAAGAACATCGAAGTTCTCGAGACCGTCCGCGATCTTTCCGATCTGGTGGAGCTCCCAGTCATTTTCGTCGGGCGCGAATATGTGTGGGGAAAGCTGGCGAAACACCCGCAATTCCGCACGCGCATCGGCGCACGGGTTTCGTTTTCCGCCTGCGCCATCGAGGACGTGCGGCTGTGCTTCGACGAGCTTTGCGAGGTCAAGGTCGACGACGGCATCATCGAGACGACTCATAAGCAATCCGACGGGCACATCCGCGAGATCATCAATGCCGTGGCCAACGCCGAGCGTATCGCCAAGCGCAAGCGCCTCGATCTGCTCACTGCGGCCGACGTCGAGGGCGTCCATCTGGTGCGTGAATTCCAGCGCGCCAAGGGCGGCGTGAAGGCGGCGTGACATGGCGAGCATCAGCAACCAGCTATTCGAACAGATGCCTCCGCCCGGCGAACCCGTGACCATCGCGGGAATCGCCCGGACCGTGGGCATGCCGAACCGCAAGGTCGTAAAAGCCATGGACAAACTGCGCACGCAGGGGTTCGTGACGCGCCTGGAAACCGGCCGGTATCAGCTGACAGAACGCGGCCTTGAGGCCCGCGCCGCCGGCACACGCATCACCAGCGGCCCGCACGGCCATCTCACCGGGCAACGCAAGCCCGGACGCAACACGCTTTACGCCAAGGTGTGGAAGGTTCTGCGTACACGCGGCAAGGCCACCATTGACGATCTGATGCAGTTGATCGGCGAGACGCGCCACAAGGATCCGCGCGGGTCCATCCACCGCTACCTTCACTACCTCGTCGGTGCGGGATACGTCACCTCTCTTAAAAACCGCCGCCCCGGTACCGAACCGACGTCGAACGGCTTCAAGGTCTACATGCTGTTGCCGGACAAGAACACCGGCCCGGCCGCGCCGTTCTACAGCACCAAGCAGGGCAGGATCATCGATCCCAACATCCTGAACGAAGGAGGTGTCCAATGAGCGCGCCCTTCACCAAGCGGGACGACCGCAGCAACATCGACAAGGCCCTCGCGGGCTGGGGCGATCCGTTGCCCGACTGGATCCAGGTCCTGGCCGAGGAATGCGACGCGACCTCGCAGGCCAAGGTTGGCCCGCGCCTCGGCTACAAGGGCGCCGGGGTGGTTTGCGCCGTCATCAACAACAACTACCCGGGCGACCTCGCCCGCGTCGAGGACGCGGTACGCGGCGCGCTGATGAACGCCACCGTCGAATGCCCCGTCGACGGGGAGATCACCAAGGATCTCTGCATCCGCAATCAGAAGACAAAGCTCGCCACCACCAGCAATCGGCGCATCCGTCTGTACCGGGCCTGCCGAGGCGGTTGCCAGCACTTCAAGTATGGAGGGTAAGCCCATGTTGAGCAAAAACATCCAAGCCGTCGCCGACAAGCTCCGGCCCTATGCCGAGACCGGCATGGAGCTGGACGCCACCGCCGTGGGCGCGATCTGCGCGGTGCTGGACGCCGCCGCGGACGATGCCCGCGAGCTGGAAAACCGCCCCATGTCGCTGCTGGATCAAGTTCCCGAAGGCGGCCGCAACAACGTCGTGAAGTTTCCGGGCGGGGGGGATGCGGCATGAATGCCATGACCAAACCATCCCCTGCCGTGTTAGCGGACGTTCACTGGCGGATCGGGTCGGCGTGTCCGTCCAGACCTTGTCGCGACTATACGATCGACATCGACCGCGGATACTCGATCATCGGTCCGCGTGTGGAATTTTACGAAACGATCGAAGCCGCGCGTGAGGGTAGCCCGCAGATCCTGGAATTCTGGGATCGTCCGAGTTTCCGCAAGGTTTACCGCTACGCGCGGATATGGCGGATCGGCGGGATCGGTCATCGTGTCCTGAAAGGCGGTGCGGCATGAAACCCATCGACCTGCACCCCGCCGACCTGGGCACGATCAAGGCCGTGACGGCGCGGTTCTTCGACGTGCGCCTGATCGAAATGACCAGCGACCGCCGCGCGCGCCGGTTCGCCCGCCCGCGCCAGGTCGCCATGTATCTGGCGACGCGGTTGACCAAGCACAGCCTGCCCCTGATCGGGCGGAATTTCGGCGGGCGCGACCACACCACGGTGATCCATGCCCGCGACAATATCGAGCGTCTGATGGTCCAGAATTGGGATTTACGCAAGGACGTCGAATATCTGGAAGCGCAGCTCAAGCAGCTGTCCGGCATCGAACACAAGCAGATCATCCAGGAGATCGACGACGCCCTGCTGATGTTGCGCCGCCGGTTGATCGCCGAGATACCCGGCACGCCCCCTGCGGCGCTCCGCCAAAGGCTCTGCAGCCTCACCGGACGGCCCTTTGGTCCGCAGACCGCACCGGCCCACCAGGCGCACGGGTCGTCGATCGACACGGCCAGGCTTGAAGCCATGCGCAGCGCGGGACGGTGAGCGATGAAACTCAAGCGCACCACCCGCATTCGGATCTTCAACCGTTTCATCGCCCCGCCTCTGGGACTGATCGAAGCCCTGTTGAGGGCCGTTCAACGGCCCTTCAAAGCCCTGTTCAATGGAAAGGAAAAGTCATGGCCAAGCGTGTGAAGGATTGGGCCCAGGACGCCGTGCCGCAAACCGATGACGCGGCCAACGCCGCCGTCGCGGAAATCGGCCGGTTGCAGCGTGCCCAAACCGAATTCAAGACCAAGATGGATGACGAACTGGAAGCCGTTCGCGCCCGGTACGCGGACGATCTCCGCCTTGTCTCAGACGCCATCAAGGCGAAGGCCAAAGGCCTGCAGACCTGGTGCGAAGCCAACCGCGCCAAGCTGACCGACAACGGCAAGGTCAAAACCCATCGCTTCCTGGCCGGCGAGGTGAGCTGGCGCAACCGTCCCCCCAAGGTGAGCATCAGGGGCGTCCAGGCCGTGCTCGACAAACTGGTCGACTTGGGCCTGACGCAGTTCATCCGCACCAACCAGGACATCGACAAAGCGGCCATGCTCAAGGACCCGGAAAAGGCGGCCGCCGTCGACGGGGTGTCGATCGGCTCGGCCGGGGAAGACTTCGTCATCAAACCGAACGAAACGGACCAAGAGGCAATCGCCTAACACAACCGCCGATCCGGGTTCCCTTGTCCCGGATCCGCGCCCCGGAGTGGGAGGCCGCCCTCCACCTCCCAACCGCAGGGCCAACCGCTCCGGGGACCGAACGCAGGACAGGAAAGGACACACGACATGACCATGAAGACGCTCACCGCTGCGGTTCTGGACCTGACCGTGCTGTGTGGCCACTATTTTCCGCCGCATCGCAAAACGGACATGGGCCGGTCGTTTCTGGCCGCCACCCGCGCGATCCGCGCCGCCGCGCTGCGCGTTCAGTTCGGACAGCCAGACGCCGAGCCACGCAACCTGCTGCGCCTGGCGCTGGAGCAGTGTTCTGACCACGGCATTCCCGCGCAGGACATCGCCGACATTGTCAACGAACACCAGCGGGGCAATCCCGGCCACGCGCAGATCGCGGCGGGTGGTGTGCGATGAACCATATCCCTGTCCCGGCGTTCGTCCTCACCTTCGCCCTGACTTTCATCCTCGCCATCGTGGCGGTGGCCATCCAATCGGGAGTGATCGAATTATGAAACTCAAGAACGCACATTTTTTCGTCAAACACGGCTACGCCGGCGAAGCGGTCCTGGCGATCCGCCACGGCGGGAATGAATACGACATCGATCTGTGCCCGGCCGCGCGCCGCGCCCTGGGCCTGAGTTTGCTCGATCCGACGACGGCGGAACCCGACGCGCCGGAGGGAGAAGGTTGATGCACTGGACCCGTGAAAAGATGGTTAGAGATTTCACGGCCTTGCGCCCGTCGGGGGGCTTCCGTGTCATCAGCGCCGATCCGGCCTGGCGGTTCAAGACCTATTCCGAAAAGGGGCAGGACAAATGCCCCGATTACGACACCATGACCATCGGTGAAATCCGCGACATGCCTGTCGAGATACTGGCCGCCAAGGATTGCGTGCTGTTTCTGTGGGTCACCTGGCCGATGATGCCGGATTGGAATTCAGTGATCGAATCCTGGGGCTTCGAGTACGCCGGACTTGCTTGGGAGTGGCGGAAGTTCAATCCCGTCACCGGCAAGTACGCCTTCGGCCCTGGCTACGGCACCCGCAAAAACCTGGAACCTTGCCTGCTGGCGACGCGCGGCAACCCGCAACTGAAACCCGAGCTGCCCGACGATCTGTTCGGCCTTGGCCGCGTGCCGGAAGGCGTGCGCTCCGTACGCGACTGGATTGAATGCTGGCCCGATGAAGAGATCCGCGCCCCGCGTGATGTCGAGCATTCCCGCAAGCCGGACGAACAGTACGAACGCATCGAAACCCTATTCGACGGCCCCTACGTCGAACTGTTCGCCCGCCAGAAATGGCCGGGCTGGAGAGGCTGGGGGAAGGAATACGGGAAACTGGCCTTACGTGATTATCCCGCCCCCAAAACCGTCAAAGGCGCGTTCCGCTCAACCGGTGGCGCCGCGATATCAGGAGGATAACATGCCCAACGACATGACCACGCCCACCGAGCGCCGTGAGCTGTTCCGCCAGTGCATGCAAAGCTGCGGCGACACGAGCATGGCGCTGGAGAACGCAGCCGCCATCGTCCGCTTCATCGACCACGGGGAATACGAGGCTCAGATGTCGTCCTGGCAGTTGCCGGGACCGAGCATCATCGGCAAGCCCATGTTTATCGGCATGGACTACGGCACGGAAGTGCACCCGAATCCGGCGGACGATGACGCCCCGGACCTTGGGCAACTGTTCGAACCCGAGGCCGATATCGGCGACGGCGCCGACGATGACGTCGAACCGGACGAGGAAGAGCCCGCCGCCGATGTGCAAGACGAAGAGCCGCCCGCCGGGATCACGGTGGCCTGGCGCGCCGAGCCTGTGCAGATCGAGCGCCTCGCTTCCGGCCTGGTGAAGTGGACCGACGCCAACACGACGCTGTTGCAAGAGGCCTTGCGTCACGGCGGGGTGGAGGAAGCCGAACGGGTGTTCGGCCTCAAGGCGTCTTCCATCCGCGTGAAGGCCACGCGGCTCGGTTTTTCCACCGTGCCCAACAAAGCTTGGAAAAAGGAAGAGCCCACCCGCGCCGCTCCTACGCCCGCACCGGTCCGTGCCCCCAAGGTCGAGGACACGCCCGTCATCACCTTGAGCGAACGCCGGGACGGCCAGCGCCATCGCGCCATCTTTTGGCTCGAGAAGAACAACTACGTCGTGCAGTTCTCCGAAGGCGCGTTCGACGCCTGGCTGGAAGAGGACGATGACGTCGGCGTGTTCGGCGTCACGGAAGCGGAACTGTTGCAGTTCGCCCGCGATCGGGGCTGGAAGGACTGAGCCATGTCCGCAGCGCGCAAATTCAAAACCGAGGGGAACCGCAAGGGCCTGATCAGCAAGGTCAAGATCGGGCAGAAAGAGATTGGCTGGGATGATGACCTTTACCGTGACGTGCTCGAGCAGCGGTATGGCAAAACATCATCCACCCAGCTGACCTACCCCGAGCTGGAAGATCTGATCAACCACATGAAGGAACAAGGCTTCAAACCCAAGCGCCGCGCCCCCGCCCGCGCGGGCGCGCGCACGCGGGCCGACGGATCGAAAGCTCCCCTGCGCCTGGCCGACGACGAACAGTCGCGCAAGATGCGGGCGCTGTGGATCTCGCTCTACAACCTGGCCGTCGTTCGCGATCCGAAGGAGGCGGCGCTGATCGGGTTCGCCAGGCGCGTCTCCGGTGGGCGGGATTGCGGCAAGCAGGCGCTGCAATTCCTCGACGGTGAAGAGACTGTCAAGGTGATCGAGGCGCTGAAGGCCTGGGCCGTGCGCGACGGTGGCGTGAGCTGGGAGCCGTACCGCCGTTTCATCGGATCCGGCGTGAACGATTTCGAAGCCATTCATCAGCCGCGCGCCCGCGTCATCGAAGCGCAGTGGAGAATCCTGCTGCAGCTCGGCGTCGTCTACGACCCCCGTGGCTACAACAACTACGCCGCGCGAATCAGCGGCAATCACGCCCACACGCACCTGATGGCGCTGACAGAGGACGAACTGGACAAGGCCGAAGAAGCGCTCGGTGCGCAGATCCGCAAGGCCCTCGCCACGATCGGATACGCCAGCTATCCGGACTGGAAAAAGGCGCGCGCGAAATGAACCACGTCATTTACATGCCCGCGCGGCGATGCGGCACATGGGCGTTCAACCGTCTGCAAAGCCACCTGCATGCGGTCGCCCACGCCAGCACGCGCGGCATCGACCTCGACCTCCAGGACCTGGATCGCATCGAACGATCCATCCGGCGCATGACGCCCGTGTTCAACCGTCCCGGACAGTCGCAGTACTTCATCACCACGCGCTACAAGGGCCAGCGCTTCGCCGTTCTGTTTGACGCGCAGCTGGAACACATCATCAGCGTCGGCCTGGCGCGGTCTCTCGTCTCACACGCCCATTGGATCGTGGCGGATGAATGGTCGAATGGGTCCGAAAGATGAAGGTTTTAGCCGCCATACAGGGCAGCCCACGCAGAAGTGATAGCGAGAGATATCAACGTCTTTCCAGCCTCGGCACCGCCTGTTTTCATTGCCGAAAGCAACTGTTCGCCTGCCGGGTTTCCCAAGCTATCCGGCATGCCCTTGAGAACCTCCAGCCCCTTAACGGTCAAGACAACATTCGTGAAAGTAAGGTTGCCGGAAAGCCGGCGATTAGTGTTTGCGATCTTGATGTAACCCGCGCCTTCAAGCCATTGGATAGTGCCCGCACAGATAGCCGTTTGCACTTCAAGACTTATGTCGGGCATCTCTTTCGGCGGCGGGTACTGAACAACGATATCGCACGGCTCAAGCTTAATCCCCACCGGGAAGGCTTTGTAAAGATCAGCGAAGATGATCGCTGTATAGCGGTTAAAGAGATCAATGTTTGGCTCAGTCACGACGCCCTCCATAAGTTCCCAAGTTTATACCAGACGATGTGAGCCGGGGAAACAAGTGCAACAAAACGAGACCGATATGAACCAGAAACCGCTCAACGAGATGATGGACAATGTCCTGGCGAAGATGCTTTCGGACATCTGCCTCGAGGTAGCCAACCAAAAAGACGGCGTCGGCGATTTCATTGATCGCGGATTGATCCTGCGCCGCCGACTTGAAGAAGAGGGTTTTGCATTAACAGTCATACCGGGGACTAAAGCCGCCCGGTATGTTCGCAAATGAGACAACCATGAGACCTCTGAAAAAGATGCTCGCGTTCCCGTTCATGATCGTCGCCTTGTCCTTTATTTGG
The DNA here is from genome assembly GCA_015231605.1 of Alphaproteobacteria bacterium. Taxonomy (GTDB): domain Bacteria; phylum Pseudomonadota; class Alphaproteobacteria; order Rhodospirillales; family Magnetovibrionaceae; genus JADGBG01. Next base: position 14,145 of record JADGBG010000018.1, read on the forward strand.
ATTGGCGGTTGGGCGGGGACCGCTGCGAACTACATTGAGAGATAAGGAGCTGGTGTCGAGCTATGTCCGATGACCGCCACAACCTTCCGCCTCTTCTCGCCGACGTCGCCGAGCGCGCCGGGGTGGGCGGCGCGCTCAAGCTGATGACGGAGTTCGGCGGCCAGGAGATCACCGTTCCCAAAATTCCTCGCCCTGGCCAGGTGCTCTATGAACGGTGCGGGCGCGACGTGGCAGAAGCACTTGCGGATCTGCGCGGCGGCGAGATCGTCCCCATCCCAAACGGCGCGTGTCTCAAATCCAAGAAGCGTGCGATCGCCGACGACGACGGACCCAGCAACACCCTTGCAAAACGCCATGGCGTCACGTCCCGTTACGTTCGCCAGGTGCGCAATGCGACGCCCGCGCCGATGCCCCTGTTTGACAAGGGACATCGGCGGGATTGACGCGGACGTGTATTCGCGGCAGGGTATTGCCACACTCTAAGGCCGCGCCCCCGGAACTTGTTCCGGGGTTTTTTCATGCCCGCCGCGCGCCATTATCACGGCATGAAAACCGAACCCTACCACATCAGCGTCTTTGTGCCCGTCGATCGCCTGCTGCCCGGCTTCATGCGGGTGTTCGACCCGGACGGCGTCCGCGTTCTGTATGACCTGCCGTGCCGCACCAAGGCGGACGGCGCGGACGCCGCCGAACACGACAACCCTCACCGCGATCCCACCCGGCCCTACGGCGACACGCCGACGGGGCTTTACCGGCCGACGTGGATCTCGCGCTACATCGCACGGCACCGGACGTTTGGCCACCACGCCATTCTGCTGGAAGGGCAAACCGGCGATGCGCTCAAGGCGGCGCAAAACGGCCGCACCGGCCTGGCGATCCACGGCGGACGCGGGGACGACAAGCTGATGGCCACCTACGGCTGCATCCGCATGTTCGACCGCGACATCGCGATGTTGGCCGAGGAGGTCGGCCAGGCGGCGGTGGTGGTGGAAGTCATCGAAAGCGGCCCGTGGCCGCCCATTTTTGCGAAAGGCGAATGACATGTCTTTTTGGGAACTGATGAAGCACGGCGCAATGAACGCCTGGCTGCTGCTGGGGCTCAAGGGGCGGGTGCTGCTGGCGCTCGTCGTCGCCGGTCTGCCCACAATCCTGTTCGCCGCGACCTGGGCCGTGGGGGCGTTGTTCTTCGACGCGCCGGACTGGGGTACGACGGCGGCGTATGTGGGCGGCGTGATCGACCTGGCGCTGCTCATCCTGTTGCAGGTCCTGGCCGTGACGGTTCCCGCCGCATACGACCCCGAAGGCCGCACGCTGTGGAGCGAATACAAGAACCGGAAGGGCCACTGACATGGCCCCCTTGCTTGCGGCCCTGAAGTTCGCCCCGCCTATTCTTTCCGCCGGGCGGGCCATCTATGAAGCGTTCACCGGCGAAACCGTCGCGGCCAACGTAACGCCCGACGATTTGGCGCAGAAGATCGAGGCTCTGCCCGCCGACCAGCGGGAGGCCGTCATCGTCCGTGTTCTCGAACTGCACGCGGAAATGCAGGCCTATGACACCCAGCGCTTCGTGAGCATGAACGACGGCGACGCCGACAAGATCCGCGCCACCGCGCGGCCCGAGATCGCGCTGCGCGCCATGGCCGTGATCGAGACCTTCGCCTGGGTCTTCAAGGCGCTCATGGCCGTAACCGTCATCGAATGGGCGGGGCGCATGGTGGTCGCCTCTTTCGGACTGGCTTGGCCCGAGGTGTCCTTGTGGGCGCTGATCGCCAAGGCGGAGCCGGTCACCACGATGATCTGGCCGCCGCTGATCGCCAGCTTCTGGGCCTGCCTCGAGATCATCAGGAAATACATGGGCGTGCGCGAACGCGACAAGGCCCAGGAATACGAAATCAAGGCCGGCCGCCCGCTTGAAAGCGCCGCCGCCACCGTCGCCGCCGCTGGCGGCGGGATCGCCGACATTATCAAAGCCATCCGGGGGAAATAACATGGCGCTGCCGAGCGATGTCGGGATCGACGCCAAGCTTGCCTACACCGTCGTTCGGGATGTGGCTACGTTGGCTTTTTTCGCCTGGATGATCATCACCAATCGGGCACGGGCGAACCGTTCCGAGATCGATGCCGTGCGCAAGGAATACGGCGCGCGCCTCGACCGTCATGGCGAACGCTTGACCACCATCGACACCCGCATGGAAGCCATGCCCCGGCATGGGGATCTGGAAAATATTCACGAACGCATCAACCGGGTCATCACCAGTGTAAGCGACGTGGGCAAAAACGTATCCGGCATCCAGGGGGCCATGGACGGCATCAAGAATCAACTCACCCTTTTGACGAACCATCACATCGGGGGGAAAGACTGATGAGCTTCAAAGACCTGGTGTCCGCCAACCGCCGCATCATCATTCTCCAGGTTCTTTCCGAGGATGGCGATTACGCCCACAACGACGGCGTCCTGCGCTCAGCCCTAGCGGGACTTGGCCACGATGTATCGGCCGACGCCATGCGCACGGAGCTGGCCTGGCTCGCCGAACAAGGCCTGATCACGAGCGAAACGGTCGGACCCTACACCGTGGCCCGCCTTACCGAGCGCGGCCTGGACGTGGCGCACGGCCGAGCCCTCGCGCCCGGCGTGGAACGCCCCGGCCCCGGCCGTTGAAGGGGGCTTTAATGGCCCAACAAAGCAACATCAAGCGCCAGCTGACGGACGAACATATTGCCGAATTGAACCGGCGGATCGGCAAGGGCGCGCACACCATCGACGACCTGTTCGAATGGCTGACCGAACTGGGTTACGAGGTCTCCCGCTCCTCCGTTGGGCGCTACTCGCAGTCCATCAGAACGATTGGCGAACGGCTGCGCCGGTCCCGCGAGGTGGCCGGGGCCTTGGTGGACAAATACGGAGAGGCCGAACCAAGCCGAGCCCTCCAGCTCAACGTCGAACTCATGCATGACGTGATCATGCAAATGTTCGACGGCGAGGACGGGGCGCCCGTGGTGCTTACCCCCGAACAGGCCATGTTCATGTCCTCGGCGCTGCGCAACCTGGCCAACGCCTCAAAAACCGATGCCGAGCACGTTCGCAAGATCGAGGAAGCGGCCGAGAAGAAGGCACGAGAAGAAGCCGCCGCACGCGTCAAGGAAGTCCTCAAGGACAAAAAGTCCAAGGGCATGTCGAAGGAAATGGAAAACGCCATCATCGACGGCATCCTCGGGAGGGCCTGATGGACGACAGCGCCGCCGCCGGGACCAAAGGCTTTATCCGCTATCAGCAAAAGCTTCTGAGCTCCGTTTCCGAGTTCGCGGTCACGGTCTACGAGAAGTCGCGCCGCATCGGCGTCAGCTGGGCGCTGGGCGCGATCGCCGTGCTTCATGCCGCCAAGCGCAAGTCGGCGGGCGGCATGAACGTCTTCTACATGGGCTACAACCTGGAAATGGCGCGCGAGTTCATTTCGGTGTGCGCCTGGTGGGCGGGGCTGTTCGACAAGGCCGCCGCCGAGGTCGAGGAAGTCGTTCTCGAGGACGGCGATAAAGGCGTCAAGGCCTTCCGCATCGCCTTCGACAGCGGCTTCGAGATCATCGCGCTGCCGTCCAACCCGCGCTCTCTGCGCGGCACGCAGGGTCTGGCGATCCTGGACGAGGCGGCGTTCCACGACGATCTGGAAGAGGTGCTCAAGGCCGCGTTCGCGCTTTTGATCTGGGGCGGCAAGGTGGTGGTCGTGTCCACCCACGACGGCGACACCAACCCGTTCAACACGCTGGTCAACGACATCCGCGCCGGGCGCAAGGACTATAACCTGCTGCGCACCGACTTCGACGACGCCCTGGCCGACGGCCTTTACAAGCGCATCTGCGAGACCCAGGGCAAGAAATGGACACAGGAAGCCGAAGACGCCTGGCGCGCCGGCATCGTCAACTTCTACGGCGAAGGGGCCGACGAAGAACTGTTCTGCGTGCCCAGCGAAGGCTCCGGAACCTATCTCTCGGGCGCGCTGATCGAGGCGCGCATGGACGCCGCCAGTCCGGTGGTGCGTTGGGAACAGCCCTCCAGCTTCGCCGAGCTTCCCGACCGCATCCGCGAGGCCGAATGCCGGGATTTCTGCGAGCGGGAACTGGGCCCGCTTTTGCAAGCCCTGGATCCCAAGCTGCGCCATGTGCTCGGCGAGGACTTCGGGCGCAGCGGCGACTTGACCGTCTTGATGCCGTTCGTGATCGACCAGAACCTGACCCGCCGCGCGCCGTTCACGGTGGAGTTGCGCAATATCCCGTTCCAGCAGCAGGAACAGATCCTGTACTACATCTGCGACCGGCTGCCCCGCTTCGGCGCGGCCGGGTTCGACGCGCGCGGCAACGGCCAGTACCTGGCGGAACGCGCCATGCAGCGCTACGGGTCCGAGCGCATCTTCCAGGTGATGCTCACCGCCGAGTGGTACCGGGAAAACATGCCCCCTTATAAAGCGGCCTTCGAGGACGGCGGGATCATCCTGTCCAAGGACGCCGACATCCTGACCGACCACCGCGCCATCGTCATGGACAAGGGCGTGGCGCGGATCCCCGAGAACGCCCGGACCAAGGACAAGAAAGGCGGACAGCGCCACGGCGACAGCGCCATCGCCGGGGCGATCGGTTACTTCGCCAGCCGCCAGGACACCACGGAATACGGCTACATGGCCGCGCACGAAGTCGAGCGCGGCCGCGCCGGACATGACGGCCTGGCCGGGCGCGCCACGTTTGGGAAAGGAGCCTGGTGATGGCCGACACGAACACTTTCAAGGGACTCGTCGATCAGTGGGGACGGCCCATCCGCAAGAGCGAGCTGACCGAGGAACTGGCCGGGCCGACCGTCGCGGGCGTGCGCCAGTATCATTCCGGCCACCCGGCTCAGGGCCTCACGCCACCGCGCCTGGCGTCGATCCTGCGCGAGGCAGAGATGGGCGACGCCACCCGCTATCTGGAGTTGGCCGAGGAGATGGAGGAAAAGGATCTCCACTACCTGGGCGTTCTCGGCACCCGCAAGCGCCAGGTGGCGCAGCTGGAAATCAACGTCATCGCCGCCAGCGACGACAAGCACGATCAGGACAACGCGGACTTGATCCGCGACTGGCTGGGCCGCGACGAGATCGAGGACGAGCTGTTCGACATCCTGGACAGCGTCGGCAAGGGCTACTCCGTCACGGAGATCATGTGGCAGCTCGATTCCGGTCAATGGATGCCCGAGCGGCTGGAGTTCCGCGATCCGCGCTGGTTCCGGTTCGACCCCGACGACGGCAAGACGCTGCGCCTGATCGACGAGCACGGACAGCTCTCGCCGCTCGCGCCCTACAAGTTCATCCGCCACGTCACCCGGGCCAAGAGCGGCCTGCCGATCCGGGGCGGTCTGGCCCGCGCGGCGGCCTGGGGATACCTGTTCAAGAACTTCACCGTGCGCGACTGGGTGATCTTCGTCGAACGCTACGGCCACCCGCTGCGCCTGGGCCGTCACGGCCCCAACGCGACCGACGAAGAAAAGAAGACGCTTTTGCGCGCGGTGACGAACATCGCCTCCGACGCCGCCGCCATCATCCCCCAGGGGATGGAGATGGAATTCATCGAAGCCAAGATCTCGGGCAACATGGAGCTGTTCGAACGCTTCGCCGACTGGATCGACCGCCAGATCTCCAAGGCCGTGCTGGGCCAGACGCTGACCACCGAAGTCAAGGGCGGCTCGTTCGCCGCGGCGAAGGTGCACGGCGAGGTCAAGGACGACATCGAACGGTCCGATGCCAAGGATCTGAGCGCCACCCTCAACCGCGACCTGGTGCGACCGATCGTCGATCTGAACCGGGGCGTTCAGAAACGCTACCCCAAGATCCGCATCGGCCGCCCGGACGAGATCGACGTCGAACAGTTCACCAAGTCGCTCGCCGTCGTCGTGCCGATGGGCCTGAAGGTTTCCGCCAAGGATGTGCGCGACAAGCTCAATTTCAAGGAACCTGACGGCGAAGACGACGTGTTGCACGCGCCAGGCGCCCAGCAGGCCGCACCTCAAGAACCCCAGCCTGAAAAGGCCGAAGCCATGGCGATGGCCGCCGCCGCCGACAACCCGGGAACGCCGGATGCCATCGAATCCTTCATCGAGCAGCTGGCGGCCGCGGGCGATCTCGGTGCTGCGTTTGAACCGCTTGCAGCGCCCCTTGAACAGGCCCTTGAAACCGCGTCGAGCTTCGAAGAATTCCAGGCGGCCTTGATCCCGTCCCTAGCCGGCATGAACGCGGAAGAGCTGGCCAAGCTCATCGCGCGCGCGACGTTCCAGGCGCGGATCGCCGGCGCCGTCGAGGCCGACCTCGAGGATAGCCGCGATGGCGACCATTGAGTTTCACAACCTGCCGCCCAAGGAAGCCGTCGCCTATTTCGAGCGCAAGGGCTACGCCGTCAGCTTCGCTTGGCAGGATGTGTGGAAGGAAGAGCACGCCCGCGCCTTTACCGTCGCCAAGGCCATGCGCCTGGATATCCTGGAAGACATCCGCAACGCGACCGAGCTGGCCATCAAGAACGGGCTGACGTTTCAACAGTTCCAGAAACAACTCGCCCCGATCCTGCAGGCCAAGGGGTGGTGGGGCAAGCAGGACATGGTCGATCCGCTCACCGGAAAAACCCGCAAGGTGCAGCTCGGATCAGGCCGGCGTCTGAAAACGATCTTCGACACCAACATGCGCACGTCCTACGCCGCCGGGAAGTGGGAACGGATCCAGCGCGTCAAAGACAGGCGGCCGTATCTGCGCTACATCGCCATCCTGGACGGGCGCACCCGCCTGCAGCACAAGACCTGGCACGGCACGGTGCTGCCTGTCGATCACCCGTTCTGGAAAACCCACTACCCGCCCAACGGCTGGCGTTGCCGGTGCACGGTGCAGCAGCTCTCCGATCGTGATCTCAAGCGCTTTGGACACGAGGTCTCGCCGTCCCCGGCCATCCAGACCCGCAAATGGGGAAACCCGCGCACCGGCGAGATCATGGACGTGCCGATCGGCATCGATCCCGGGTTCGATTACAACGTCGGCCTGGCGCGCGACCGCGCCTTCACGCCGCCGCCGCAGGGGGGCGGATTGCCGACGTCGTTCCCGACCGGCGTCAACCTGCCGCCGCTGCCCGCGCCGCGCCCGGCCCCGGCGCAGGTGTTGCCGGACGGACTGGGCGACGACGCTTACATCGACGCATTTCTCGATCCGTTCGGCACCCGCCGCGGCATGCCGGCCGTCCACTTCACCGACAAGGCTGGCGAGCGCCTGGTGATTTCCGAGGATCTGTTCCGCGCCGCCGACGGCACGCTGAAGCTGACCAAGGACGGCAGGCATCTCTATGCCGGGCTGCTGGCCGCCGCGATCCGCGAGCCCGACGAGATCTGGTGGGTATGGGAAGAGCTGCACAATAAGCCGGGAACATGGATCCTACGCCGCCGCCACATCGCCCGCTGGGATCTGGGCAACGGACAGGCCCCGGCGCTGAGCGTGTTCGAACATGGCCAGGACGGCTGGACCGACACCACCGTGTTCGCGCCCAAGGCATCGCGCACCGTCAAGGCGCAGGACGATTATCTCGACCGCTGGCGTGGTGGCACGCTGGCCTGGCGCCGGCGCTGACCCAAAAGTAAAACCCCGCCGGTGATCGACGGGGCTTGCGCCTCGGCCCTTGGACGCGGATCACCCGCTGGGCTCCGAAGCTCGTTCATTATAGCGTTTTGCGCAGGAAAAATCCAGATCGCCCGTAAATCGCCGGAGAGGCGCTTTCTTGCCCGGCGGCACCCATCATGGCTCCCCACCCCGTCAAACCATTCAAGACCCCGTTAAATGAGCCTTGTGCGGGCGGTTTAAGAGAAAGGTCGGGGTGGTTTTCAGACTTCCCCTGGATTGGCGTCTTCTCGGCCACGGCGGACCCTGGCCGGCAACACGAACAGAATGTCCCCAAGCGCGCGGGCAAAATCCACGATCCGGCGGGCGTCATCCTCATTGGGCAATTCGGCATTCATATCGGCGTGGCGTTGGTCGTTGGCGTCAAGCCTCACCTCATGCGCCCATTCCGCCATGTCCGGGGTGATCAGATGATCATCACGGGCCTGGTTGATGCGATTGTAGAGCTTTCCGTCGATGTATCCACGCTGCTTGAGCATTTCGTCCACGGCGCAGGCCGCCAGCATGACAGAACCAGCCGGGGCGTGGATGGTCTCCATGGCTTGCTGCATGTAGCTTTTGACTTTGTCCGGCAACGCCGCATCGGCGATGGGGATTTTGGGGAAGTATTCTCGCACCGACGAATCGACACGGCCGTTTTTGTAATATGCCCAGGCCGCAACGGCGCCACCGCAAGAGCGGCATTCATAAAAACTCCAGCGCCGCATAATCGGTCCACCGCCGGGTGTCTTTTCCGTATCAAAACTGGTCTGCCGAAGCAAAGAAGGATGCGCCTTGCCGCAGTGCGGGCAGCGGTCCAGGTCCAAAGAGTCGATAAACTGCAGATCGTCCATTCCGCCCCTCCCAAACCAGAACACCCCGGAACTTGTTCCGGGGTGTTCCTGTTCTCGCGTCACCATAAGCTGCCACCACTCACTCTGAGACGCAAGCCTCAACTTCGGAACGGGGACTACATGAAGCTCAAACTGGCCACTTGCACCAGCACTCTACCGGATGGCGCGCCTACCGTCATCAAGCTGATCCCGATGGGTGACATCGTCGCCGCGGACGGCCGCAAGTGGACCCTTACCGACGCGGAGGCCGTGGTCGCCGCCAGCGCCGCGGGGATCGACCTGGTGATCGACTACGGCCACCAGACCGACCTCGCCCAGAAGAATGGCCAGCCCGCGCCCGCCGCCGGTTGGATCTCCAAACTGGAAGCGCGTGCTGACGGCATCTACGGCCAGGTGGAATGGACCGAAAAGGCCAAGGCCCACCTGGAAGGCAAGGAATACCGCTACCTCTCGCCGACGTTCTACCACGACAAGGCCGGAAACGTTCTGCGCATCGTTCGCGCCGCGCTGACCAACAATCCGGCCATTCATGAGCTCCCCGCTTTGGCGGAGGCGCAAGACGAAGGAAACCAGATCATGGATGAAGAACAGTTCCTGGCCTTGTGTCAGGCCCTCGGCCTGCCCGAGGACACGGCGGTGGACAAGGTGATCGCCGCCGCCAAGGCGCTGAAGGCGGGCGAAGCCGCCGCCGGCGCCGACGGCGAAACCGTCAAGGCGGTGTGTTCCGCTCTCGATCTCGGCGACAACGCCAAGGCCGAGGACATCACCCAGGCCATCACCGGCCTCAAGGACGGCGCCCAGCCGGATCCCAAGGAATTCGTTTCCATGGCGTCCTACCGGGATCTGTCCGGCCAGCTCGACGCCCTGCAGAAGCAGGTGAACGGCGACAAGGCCGCCGACGCCGTCGAAAAGGCCATGGCCTCCGGCAAGGTCACTCCCGCCCAGAAGAGCTGGGCGCTGTCCTTCGCCAGCAAGGACCTCAAGGGCTTCAACGAATTCCTTGAAACCCAGCCGGTCATCGTGGCCCCGGGTTCCGCCATGTCCGGCGACACCCCGGCCAAGGCCAGCGCGCTCGATGCCGAACAGAAAGCGCTCTGCTCGGCAATGGGCATTTCCGAGGATGACTTCCTCAACACCATGAACGAAGGGACCGCGTAACATGGCTCTCTCTGCTGATCGCAACACGCCCGAAAAAGACGGCGTCATGCGCGACGTCGGCGTCGCCGCCACCGCCGTGTGCTACGCTGGCGGACTCGCCTGCCGCAACGCCACGGGCTACGCCACGCCCGGCGCCACCGCCACGACGCTCAAGGCCATCGGCCGTTTCGAGGAAACGGTGGACAACAGTGCCGGCGCCGACGGCGCGGTGACCGTCAAGGTCAAGAAGGGCGTCTTCCGCTTCGCCAACTCCGCCGCCGGCGACGCCATCGCCGCCGCCGACATCGGCAACGACTGCTACATCGTCGACGACGAAACGGTGGCCAAGACCGACGGCACCGGCACCCGCTCGATCGCCGGCAAGATCTTCGACGTGGACGCCCAGGGCGTCTGGGTCGCGGTCGGCTGATCCGAACAACCGCAAGAAAAGGGATAGACCCATGAGTAAGTTTACCAAGATCGCGGCGTTCGGCTTCGCCTTTGCCGCCATCGCCGGCCTGGCGCTCTTCGGCGCCGGCCCGGCCGACGCCTCCGCCGCGCATGCGGCCATTGGCGACCCGCTCGACCTCGGCGTTGCCGGCGTGTCGTTTCTCGGCGCGGGCCTGATCGTCAACCGTTCCACCCTCAACAACCTCTTCACCAGCTTCAAAACGCTATTTCTCAGCGCCTTGGGTAAGGCGACGCCGCAGTGGCAATCCGTCGCCATGCTGGTCCCCAGCACGACCAAGTCTAACGACTACGGCTGGCTGGGCAAGTTCCCGAACGTGCGGGAATGGGTCGGCGACCGCGTCGTGCACAACATCGCGGCGCACAAGTACACCATCACCAACAAGGACTACGAACTCACCATCGGCGTCGACCGCAACGACATCGACGACGACAACATCGGCATCTACAGCCCGATGTTCTCGGAGATGGGCGACGCCATCATGGCCAAGCCCGACCAGCTGGTGTTCGATCTTCTGAAGTCCGGCTTTTCCAACATCTGCTACGACGGACAGAATTTCTTCGACACCGACCACCCGGTGCTCGACGAAAACGGCGGCGTCATTTCGATGGCCAACACCGACGGCGGGGCGGGCAATGCCTGGTTCCTGTTGGACGATTCCCGCGCCGTGAAGCCGATCATCTTCCAGGAACGCAAAAAGCCCGATTTCACTGCGATGGACCAGGACACCGACGAACAGGTCTTCGCCTCGCGTCGGTACCGCTACGGCACGCACTCGCGCTGCAACGTCGGCTTCGGTTTCTGGCAGCTGATCTGGGGCTCCAAACAGACCCTGGACGCGGCCCACTTCAAGACCGCTTTCGAGACGCTGGGCGGCAACAAGGGCGATTACGGCCGCCCGCTTGGCATCCGTGGCCGCAAGCTCGTTGTCGGCATGTCCAACTTCGAGGCCGCGAAGAAGATCGTTGGCGCGAAGGAGCTGGCCGGCGGCGGCGACAACCCGTGGTACGGCATGGCCGAGGTCGTCCTCGTGTCGTGGCTGGACTAACCCAAGGCCATAAGGAGCAGATGAACCATGGCTAAGAAAATCCGCATCGTCTCCCGGATCGACGGGTTCCGCCGCGGCGGCAAAGCCCATCCGAAGACGGTAACCTTCCACGACCTCGATGCCTTCACGAAGGAACAGCTCGAAGCGATCAAAACCGAGCCCAACCTGATCGTCGACGAGGTGGACGTGGAGGACGACACCAAGGAAAGCGGCGACGCGAAGAAGGCGCCGCCGTCGAAGAAATAACCTCAGAGCAAAAGCCCAGTGCGTGCGGGTCGGGCGGTGATCCGCGCACACATCCGAAGGGCCGATCACCACAGTCCCCGGGAGAGCCGCCGCCCCGTCTCTCCCGGGGCATCGTGTTTAAAGGACGCCCCTCGTCATGTATGCCAATCAACAGAACATGGTCGACCGCTTCGGTAGCACCGAGCTGATCGAGATCACCGATCGGGAAGAGCCGTACACCGGCGCGATCGTGGCTTCTGTCATGACGGGCGCCCTGGAGGATGCCTCGGCCGAGATCGACAGCTACATCGCCGTGCGTTACGACCTGCCGCTGCCGTCCACGCCGAAGATGCTTGAAAAGGTCTGCTGCGATATCGCGCGCAAGAACCTTTACAAGGATCGGCCGCTCGAGGAAGTCGTCAACAATTACAAGTCCGCCGTGGCCTGGCTGCGCGACGTGTCCAAGGGCGTGTCCGAGCTGGATATCGGCGGGACCGAGCCCGCCGGCGACACCACCGGCGCGCCGGTGCTCAACAGCCCGTCCCAGACCTTCACCAAAACCAGCATGCAGGGGTTCTGACATGAGCGCCGCGGTTCTCCATATCGACGCCACGGGCCTGAACGGCATTGCCGAGAAGTTCGAGCGCCTGCAGCGCCGCGTCGCCGACGTCTCGCCCCTGATGGATGAGATCGGCTCCATGCTGGTGGCCTCCACCCAGGACCGTTTTGAGCGCGGCGTCGATCCGGACGGTCGGCCGTGGACCCCGTCTGGGCGCGTGAACATGTCCCAAGGCACCGCCAAGACGCTGCTCGATTCCGGACGCCTGATGAGCTCCATCACCCATGAGCCCGGCAACAGCCAGGTCGAGGTCGGGTCCAACGTGATCTACGCCGCCATTCATCAACTGGGCGGCCAGGCCGGGCGCGGGTTGGCCGCGACCATTCCCGCCCGCCCGTATCTCGGCGTCTCTGCCGAGGACGAGCGCGAGATCGGCAACATCGTCGACGACTACCTGGCGGAGGCGCTGCAATGATCGGCAACATCGAGCAGGCCATGATCGACGCCGTCAAGGCGGTCAACGGAACCGACGCCGGAAAGCTCGGCTACCAGATCCTCACCATCGGCAGCTATGGCGGCGAGTTCGCGAGCGAGGAAGGGATCTCCCGCGCCGTCCGAACCTTTCCGGCCGTGCTGTTCGTCTACCTTGGGGAGCCCAAGCCCGTCGAAGGGCCGAACGGCGGCTTGTGGCGTCGGCCGTCCTGGGCGGCGTTCGTCGCTCAGGACAACCGCCGCAATGAATCGTCCGTGCGTCATGGCGCGGACGGCAAGGTCGGCTCCTATCAGATGGCCGAGGACATCGCCGCACTGTTTTTCCGCAAGGATCTGGGACAGGCCATCCAGCCCATCGTGCCTGGCGCGGTCCGCTCGATCAGAAACGCCGGCAGCGTCTCTATATATAGTGTCGAGCTCACCACTGAGTTCCTGTGGAACCCGGCGCTGGCCGATGCCGCCGCGCTCAACGATTTCTCGACCTTCCACGCCGATTGGGACATGCCGCCGCATGGCAACGTCACCGCGCCTCTGCCCGCCGCCGAGGCGGATGCATCCGACACCCTCACCAACCTGGAGACTTCCTGATGTTGACGCAGTTCGTACAGCCCGCGGACGGGCTCAAGGTCCGCGATCCCGAAAAGGGCGGTCACCTGCCGGCCGTCGGCCGCGAGGTGCCGCTCACGCCCTACTGGCGTCGCCGCCTGAAGGATGAGGACGTCGTCAAGGCGTTCAAGCCCAAGGCCGAAAAGCCGTCTTCCGGCAAGACCAAGGAGTAACTGACCCATGATCTCGTTCGATCAAATTCCCATCGACCTGCGCGTCCCCGGCGCGTACCTGGAATACAACAACACCGCCGCCAACCGGGGTCTGCCCGGCATGCCGTCGCGGATCCTGGTGATCGGCCAGCGCCTGGCTGCCGGCACCCAGGCCGCCGGGGCCGCCGTCAAGGTTCTCGACGTTGCCCAGGCCGAGGCGTTGTTCGGGCGCGGCTCGATGCTGCATCTGATGTTCCGCGCGCTCAAAGCCGCCAACACCTGGACCGAGAGCTGGGCCATCGCGCTCGATGACGACGGCGCGGCGAACGCGGCCGGCGGATCCGTGCTGTTCGGTGGCGCGGTGACCGGCGCGGGGACGGTGAACCTCTACATCGCCGGACAGCGCGTGCGCATCGGCGTGGCCTCCACCGACACCCCGGCCGCCGTGGCCACCGCCGCCGCCGCCGCGATCAACGCCACCACCGATCTTCCGGTGACCGCCGCGGTCAACGGCGTGACGGCTGAACAGGTGGACATCACCGCCCGCAACAAGGGCGAAGCCGGCAACGCCACCGACATTCGCGTCAACTACAACTTCGGCGAAGTGCTGCCCGCAGGCCTCACGGCGGCCATCACGGCCATGAGCGCCGGCGCCGCCAATCCGGACATCGCCACCGCCATCGCGGCGTTCGGCGACACCTGGTACACCGACATCGCCATGCCCTATACCGACGCGGCCAACCTGGCGGCGCTGGAAGGCGAGTTGGAAAATCGTGCCGGACCCACGGTGATGATGGACGGCCACGCTTATGCGGCCGCCACCGGCACGCACGCCACGCTCACCACGCTGGGCAATTCCCGCAACTCCGAACATCTGTCGATCATGGCCGCCTCGGACAGTCCCTCGGCCCCGTGGGCCTGGTCGGCGGCGCTCACCGGCGTGGCGGCCTACCATACCCGCATCGACCCGGCGCGTCCGCTGCAGACCCTGGTGCTGGACAGCATTTTGCCGCCGGTACCGGGCGACCGCTTCACGCTGGAAGAGCGCAACCTGCTGCTGTTCGACGGCATCGCCACCTTCAAGGTGGACGATGGCGGCCGCGTGCTGATCGAGCGCGTGATCACGACCTATGAGACCAACGCCTCGGGCATCGATGATCCCAGTTACCTCGATCTCACCACCATGAAGACGCTGGCCTACCTGCGCTATTCGGTGCGGGCGCGGATCCTGCAGAAGTACCCGCGCCACAAGCTGGCCAGCGACGGCACCGCCTATGGCGCCGGCCAGGCCATCGTGACGCCCAGCGTGATCCGCGCCGAGCTGATCGCGCTGTTCAAGGACTGGGAGTCGGCCGGGCTGGTGGAAGGCATCGACCAGTTCAAGGCGGACCTCATCGTCGAACGCGACGCCAGCGACGTGAACCGCGTCAACGCCCTGATCCCGCCCGACGTCGTCAACCAGTTCCGCGTCTTCGCGGGCCAGGTCCAATTCCGCCTTTAAGGCGCCTTGAAGGGAGTTTGAAAGCATGAACCCGAATAAGAAACTGGGCCGCGTGACCATCAAGGTCAATGGCGACGTGATCGAGAGCTATCCTGACGCGGAGATCGATGTCGGCGGCGCCGTCCGCAAGGACTTGGAGAACGGCAATCATCCCGGCCATTTCACCGAAGCGCTGAAGGGCGGCTCGGTCAAGTGCGCCATCAACTGGGGCGCCGGCCGTTCCACCGCCGCCATGAACGGCTGGTCTGACGTGACGCTGGTCTGCGAGATGGACACCGGCCAGATCTTCGTCGGCAACCACTACTACCTCGAAGAGGTGCCGCCGATCAAAAGCGACAAGGTCGAACTCATGTTCCGTGGTCCCGAGATGGAGGAAATGAGCGTTGGTTGACAACATCACGGTTGAGCTCAAACACCCCATCCCGGTGATCCTGACGAAGAGATCCTCCGGCGAACAACGCGAGGACGTGATTGATCGTGTCACGGTGCGTCGTCCCAAGCTGAAAGACCTGCGCGGCTTCAGCCTGAGCGAGCTCGAAAATATCGACCTCGGGAAAATGGAACTGCTCATCCGGCGGTTGACGGGGCTGAGCGAAGACGAAGCCGGCGCCCTTGATTTTGACGATCTGGGCGACATCGCGGATGCACTCAACAGTTTTTTTCCGAAATCGGCGGACGGGGCGACATCACCGGAGACGCCTGGCGGTTAGCCGCCGAGCTGGCATACGGATATCACTTCGGACCAGCGGAAATTTGGAACTTGGATGTCGCGGATGCGCTCCGCTGGCATGAGGAACTGAGACACATCAATGAGCGGATTGAAGGCCACGCTGAGACTTGATTTCGCCGACCGCCTCACCGGTCCGTTCCGGCGCATGACCAGACAAATGGAAGTGAGCCTGGGGCGGTCCATTCAGGCGGCGGAGAAGGCGGCGCAAAGCCTCGAAAACGTGAAGAAGGCCGCCGGCGCGGTCGGCGATGTGGGCAAGTCCCTTTCCCTCAAAATGACCGCGCCAATCGTGGGCTTTGGCGCGCTGACGCTAAAATCCGCCGCCGACTTCGAAGCCGCCATGAACACACTCGGCGCGATCAGCGGGGCGACCGGTGAGGACCTCAAGGCGCTTGAACGTCAAGCCCGGGATCTGGGAGAAACAACGAGCTTTACCGCCAGCCAAGCGGCGGAGGCGCAAACTTTCCTCGCCATGGCCGGGTTCAATACCCAGAAAATCATGGCCGCCATGCCCGGCACCCTGCAACTCGCGGCGGCGGCTAATCTCGATCTTGGTCGCGCCGCTGACATTACCTCTAACATCCTGACGGGCTATGGCAAGGACGCCGCAGAGTTGGGCCACGTCAACAATGTTCTGGTGTCCACGTTCACGGGCTCCAACACCACGCTGGAGATGCTGGGCGATTCGATGAAATACGTCGCCCCCGTGGCCAAGGGCGCAGGGTTGGCGTTTGAGGAAACCGCAGCCACCATCGCCCTGATGGGCAACGCCGGCATCCAGGGATCCATGGCGGGGCGGTCGTTGCGCATGGCCATCGCGCAATTGCTGAAACCGACGGCACAGACCAAGGCCGCGCTCAAAGGTCTGGGCGTGAGCAAGTCGGATCTCTACGATTCGACTGGACAGCTGAAGTCGCTCAGTTCAATCCTCAAGGTGCTGGCGGATCGTGGCGCGAACACGGCCCAAATCATGGCCATCTTCGGCACCGAGGCCGGTCCCGCCATGCAGGCGGTTATGGATCAGGGTATCCCCGAGCTTGAAAAGTTCACGGATCGACTGGTCAATGTTGGCGACGTCGCCGCCAATGTGGCCGACGCGCAGATGAAGGGCGCGCGCGGCGGGATGAAAAAGCTCGCGTCGGCGTTCGAGGGGTTGCAGCTGGCAATTGCCGATTCCGGTTTGTTGTCCGCGTTCACGGATCTCATCAACACCGTGACGAGCTGGATCAGCGCAATGTCCAAATCGTCCCCGGGCATGTTCAAGTTTCTCACCGTGCTGGCGCTCATCGTCGCGGCCGTCGGCCCGGTGCTGATGGTCATCGGCCAACTGGGCATGGGGTTCTATGGGGTGTCGGTGGCCATCGCCGCGTTCAAGGCCATGCAGGTGGCGTCGTTGTTTCTGTCCATCGCCGGTGCGGTCAAGGCCCTGGGCGTCGCCCTGTTGACCACGCCGTTGGGGCTGGTCGTCGCGGCCATTGCCGGCGCGGTCTACCTGCTCATCACCCGGTTTGACGATTTTAAGAAGGGATTGGGCGCGGTCATCGGGTTCGCCAAGTTGGGCCTTGACTGGTTGTTGAAAAAAATCACGTCGATTGGATCCGCCATCGCATCGGTGATCCCTGACTGGGTCAAGGATAAGATGGGCATTAGCGTCGAAAACGAGTCCACCGTCCATGCGGCCGGGCCGGACCATGGCTTTAAAAGTGCCTTGCCGTCCGCGCCGTCCATCCCGGGTCGCACAGAGGTCGGTGGCGCATTGCATATCAAAATTGACAGCGAGGGCCGTGCGAACGTCACGAAGCTGCAAAGCAACAACCCGAACTTCGGCCTCGACGTCGATGCCGGCCTTGTGATGAACGGAGGGTGACGTGTCAGAATGTGTGCGTCACGATCATAAGGGCGTTCGCTTTTTCCTTCCCAACGGGCAAGGCGTTCAGTTCCGTGCACAGCTCCTTTCCGCCTTCGGCGACCATGCCGTACTTTGCGTGGCGGTTAAGAACGCGCATTTCCCGTATGCCGTCCAGTGCGGCGTCGTCACTGAACAGGGCCATGCAGACACCTCCAATGGCCGTGGTGTAGATGGGGTGGGTGATGCGGTCCTGGGGCAACACCACGGTCAAGGTCTCCCCCGTTTGTTCGACCTGAAGGGGCGACATGGACGCCAGCGTTTGTTCGATCGCCGCTTGGGCCAGAGTGTCCGTGGCCGTTGCAATGGCAAGCGCGGTCGCCATGGCGGCAATAACCATTTTCATGATGCGTCTCCCTCCAAAGTTGATCTTGGGAGGGTATCACAATGAGCTGGCGCGACAAGCTTCGTGAGGCGGCGTTCCGTGGCGTTCCGTTTTTTTGGACCGACACGGACGGGGAGATCGGTCGACGCTTCCAGGCGCACGAGTACCCGGGCCAAGATGACGTCTACCATGAGGATCTGGGGCTCAAGACCAAAACCCACCGCATGACGGCCTACGTCTGGGGCAAGGATGCCCTCGACCAGGCGGCCCGCTTGCGCGCGGTGATCAACCAGGAAGGCCCCGGCGTTCTGGTGCACCCCATCCTGGGCGAGATGACCGTCGCCTGCACCGAGGCCGCTGAGCGCCACTCCACCCGGGACGGCGGCTACGTCGCCTTCACGCTGACCTTCGCCGAGACCGGCAAGATCAAGAACCCGCGCGTGAGCGTAGACACCGCCGCCCGCGTCGAAGCGGCGTCGAACGATGCTTTAAGCGCCGTTCAAGGGGCCTTTGAAGACGCGTTCAGCATCGACGGGCTGCCCGAGTTCGTGGCCATCGACGCCCAGGCCCAGGCCACGACGGCGATCGACACGCTGGCCGGTGCATTTGCCGATCTGCGGCGCACGGAATCGCAAGCCGCCGCGTTCGTCAACCAACTGGCCGGCATCAAGGGCCGGGTGTCCAGCTTGGTGCGCGATCCCGCCGGGCTGGCCTATGAACTGGCCGACCTGATCGGCCTGCCCACCACGCTGCCGGGCGCGCAAGTGGCCCGGGCGTTGTCCCGCCTGTTCGACTTCGGCGCCACCACGCCGGCGCTGCCGGCGGTGACCGCCACGCGTATCGCGCAGCAAACCAACCGCACGGCGCTGGCGTCCTATGTGCGCCAGGTCGCCGTGATCGAGGCCGCCCGCGCCACCCCGCGCGAGACCTTCGCCAACCGCACGGCCGCCATCGCGCGCCGCGACCAGGTGGCCGAGGTTCTGGAGGCGGAACTGATGACCGCGCCGGACGCCAGCTATCGTGCGCTGGCCGCCTTGCGGGCCGAGGTGGTCAAGGGCATCAACGTGCGCGCCGCCCGGCTGCCGCGCCTGACCACGGTCACGCCGACGCAGACCCAATCCGCCCTGGTGCTGGCGCATGAGATCTACGGCGACGATCCGGTGCGCGCCGCGCGCCTGGCCGACGACGTGACGGCCCGAAACGCCGTGCGCCACCCCGGGTTCGTGCCCGGCGGGCAAGTGCTGGAGGTGACGATCGATGGCTGATCTCAACCTCATCATCGGCACTGAGGCCTGGCGCGGCTGGAAGGAGATATCCGTCACCCGCTCGATGGAACAGGCCGCCGGCACGTTCGAGCTGAAGCTTACCGACCGCTGGCCCGGCGTCGACGCCCCACGACCGATCGACACCGGCGCGGCGTGCCGGGTGGAGATCCACGGCCGCCCCGTCATCACCGGCCACATCGACGACGTTGAAGAAACGATCGAGGAAACCGCCCACGACCTCGTGGTGCGCGGCCGCGACAAGGCGGGCGACCTGGTGGACTGCTCTGCGGTGCACAAATCCGGGGAGTGGAAGGACGCGAAGCTGGAGGATATCGCCGCCGACCTGGCGCGGCCCTTCGGCGTCACGGTCCTGGCGCTGACCGCGACCGGCGCGCCGTTCGAGAATTTCCGCATCCAGGAAGGCGAGACGGCGTTTGAGGCGATCGAGCGCGCATGCCGCCAGCGCGCCATCCTGCCCCGCTCGGATGGACTGGGCAACCTGATCCTGACCAGCGGCAAGGGCATCGATGCGCCGGGCGCCGCGCTCAAGCTTGGCAAGGGCGGCAACGTCCTGACACTGTCCGCGACCTCTAGCCTTCGCGATCGCTTTTCCATGTACACGGTCAAGGGCCAGGACGCCGGTGGCGGATGGAAAACGGCAGAAGACATTGCCGGTGCGGACGCCACGGTCGAGGACGGTTCGGTCCCGCGCCACCGCCCCCTGATCCTCATTGCCGAAGAGCCCGGCAACGGTCCCACCTTCGAGGAACGGGCGCGCTGGGAACACACCGTCCGCCGGGCAAGAGCGAAACGCATCAGCGCCACCGTCCAGGGGTGGACCGACGCCGCGGGCGACGTGTGGCGGCCGGGCACGTTGGCGGCGTGCGAATTCCCCCGTTACACTGGCCAGATGCTGATCACGGCCGTGCGCCACGTCTTGGGCGCGAACGGCACCACCACGGCGCTCGAGCTGGTGCTGCCCGGCGCGTTCGACGTGCTGAAAGTGGCCGAGGACGATGGAGGCGCGTCATGGTAGACGTCGTGCGCATCGCGTCCAAACTCACCCAGCCCTTGAAGCGCCGCGTGCAGCTGATGATCGGCCGCGCCGTGCTGCAGGCCGTCGACGACGGGGCCAAGTGCCAGACCGTGCAACTCATCGGCCTGCCCGGCGAGGTCCTCGATGGCGTGGAACACGTCCAGCCCTATGGCCTGACGGCCCATGCCCACCCGGGGGCCGAGGCCGTGCTGCTGGCCGTTGGCGGCAACCGCGATCACGGCGTGGCCATTGTCGTCGGCGACCGGCGCTACCGGCTCACCGGCCTCGCGGCGGGTGAGGTCGCGCTACACGACGATCAGGGCCAAGTCATCAAGTTGGCGCGCAGCGGTATCGAGATCACCGCCACCCAGGCCGTCGGCGTCACGGTCACGGCACCGCTCGCCACCGTCACCGCCGACAAGGTCGTGATCGATTCCGCCGACATCAATCTGGGCGGCGAGGGCGGCGCACAAGTCGCGCGCATCGGCGACATGGTTGCCGTGAGCGGCGGGTCCAGCGCGGGCAACTGGCCGATCATTTCCGGCTCGGACAAGGTGAGGGCCTCCTGATGGACGCGCTGCTCTTCCTCAACGGTGAGACCTTGACCGGCGACGTGGTGCTGGACGGCGCGGGCCTGGCCGTCGACCGGGGCCTGGAAACCGCCATCGCCGTCTCGCTGTTCACCGACCGCCGCGCCGATCCCGACGACGTTCTCCCTGATCCGAACGGCCAGCGCCGGGGCTGGTGGGGCGACGTGGTCCCGCCGACCGTCGACGGCACGCCGGCGGACGGCGACCGCATCGGTTCGCGCCTGTGGCTGTTGAGCCGCGAAAAGATCATCCCCGAGACCATCGCCCGCGCCCGCACCTATGCGCGCGAAGCCCTGCAATGGCTTATCGACGACGGCGTGGCCGCGCGGATCGACGTGGACGTCACGGTCCCCAAGACCCCCGTGGGGGGCGGCGTTCTGGCGCTGGCCATCACGGTCTATCGTCCCGACGGCGGCGCTGAAAACTATGACTACGCCTGGACCGGCCAGGCCCAAAAAGGGAGCGCATGATGCCGTTTCACCGTCCCACCCTTGAAGCCTTGATCCGCGCCGCCGAGGCGGAAATCGAAGCGAGCCTTCCCGGCGCCGACGCGTCCCTTCGCCGTACGGTGCTGGGCGTGCTGGCCCGCGTCTTGGCGGGGGGGGAACATGGACTGTACGGCTATCTCGATTTTATCGTGCGCCAGGCGCTGCCGGACACGGCCGAATCCGAATATCTGGACCGTCATGCCGACGTCTGGGGCATTGTGCGCAAGGCCGCCGCGTTCGCCGCCGGCGCCGTCGATTTCACCGGCGTCAACGGCACGGTCATTGCCGAGGGCACGGAACTCAAGCGCGCGGACGGCGTCAAGTACGCCACCGCGGCCGAGGCCACCATCGCGGGCGGATCCGCCACCGTCGCGGTGGTGGCCGTCGCGGCCGGGTCAGCCGGTTTGGCCAATGCGGGACAGACTCTTACCCTCACCACGCCGATCGCGGGGGTTGATTCCGCCGCTACTATCGCGGCCGGTGGGTTGATCGCCGGTGCTGACCAGGAGACCGATCCGGCGCTGCTAATCCGGCTTCTGGCGCGCATCCAACAACCGCCCCACGGCGGCGCGGATTTCGATTACCCGTCATGGGCGCTCGCGGTCGCGGGCGTGACGCGGGCCTGGGTCTATGCCCAGGAACTCGGCATCGGCACCGTGACGGTTCGGTTCATGATGGACGCCACCTACGCCGATGGCATCCCCTTGGCCGCCGATGTGGCCGCCGTGCAGGCCGCCATTGACGCCGTGCGGCCGGTGACCGCCGACGTCACGGTGGTGGCCCCGGTGGCCGTGCCGCTGTCCTTCACGATTTCCGGTCTGAACCCGGCCACCCAGGCCGTCAAGGACGCCATCGAGGCCGAACTGAAGGATCTGATCCGGCGCGAGGCTGAGCCGGGTGGGACGTTGCTGGTCAGCCATATCCGCGAGGCGATCTCCATCGCGGCCGGCGAGAATGATCACTTTCTGGTCACGCCCGCCGCCGACGTCGTCAGCGCGACCGGCGAGATCTCCACCTTTGGCGACATCACCTGGAGCTGAGATCGATGATGGATCAATTCTTGTCCTGGCTGGCCTCTCAACCGTCGTGGGTTGCTGTTGAAGGATTCATGGCCTTCTTTGTGGC
>JADGBG010000163.1:0-930 GCA_015231605.1 Alphaproteobacteria bacterium
AACATCCTGGCGACCCGCGCCATGCAGCCCATCACCAAGTTCGCCCAACTGGGCGCGCAGTTCACCAAGGCGCAGCAGGCCTTGCAGCAGTTGGAGGAATTCGTCCGTCTGCCGCTGGAACCCGACAGCGGCTCGGCCCGCAGCCGCTATGCGGGGCAGGTGGAGTTGCGCGACATGGCGTTCCTGTTTCCCGGCAGCCCCAGCCCGCTGTTCGAGAACCTGACGGTCAAGATCGGCAGCGGCCAGATTTTCGTGGTGGTCGGAAATTCCGGCGCGGGCAAGACCACTTTGGCGCGCATTTTGGTGGGGCTGTTGGACCCGGTGCGCGGCCAGGTTCTGGTGGACGGCATGGATTTGCGTCAGGTCGCCCCCGCGTGGTGGCGTCAGCAGATCGTGTATTTGCCCCAGGAACCGACCTTCCTCAACGCCACCATCGCCGAAAACCTCATGGCCGGCAATCCCGACGCGGACCTGGAACGGGTGAACCAGGCCATCAACGCCGCCGGGTTGCGGTCCTTCGTCGACGAGAGCGCGAACGGGCTCGACACCCAGGTCGCGGACAACGGGCGTCAGTTGGCGGTGGGCGTGCGCCGGTCGCTGGCCTTGGCGCGCGCGCTGATGAGCGACGGCCGCCTGGTCATCATCGACGAAATGTTCGACGGCTTCGACAAGGACGGCCGCACGGCGGTGAACCAGGCGCTCAACCGCATGGTCAAGGAAGGCCGCACCGTCATCATCATGTCGCACAAGGCCAACCGGATGGACGGCATCACGGCGGTGATCGATCTGAATTCCAAGCCCAAGCCGCGCATCACGCATCTGTCCGATGTCTACCGGCCGGAAAACATTCCGCCCGAAGCGCCGGAGGATCTGGAACCATGACCGGCGAACCGCTTGGCAAAATCAATCCCAAACCGGTGATGCCCGAAC
>JADGBG010000163.1:983-1631 GCA_015231605.1 Alphaproteobacteria bacterium
GGAAGGACGGCAACCTCCGGCCGCGCCTTCGGGCTGGCGTAAACGTTTCAAAGGCCTGTTGTGGCTGTTCCAGGGCGACGACGCCGACCTCGCGACCTCGGGCGCATCCAAGTTCACGGCGCTCGGCCGCCGCCCCGAAGGCGAGGATGAAGCCCCCCCTCGCGGCGCACCCCCCGGAGTTCAGTTCTTCTGGGGACTGTCGGCGCTGTTGGTGTGTTTCTTCGCGTGGATGGCGGTCGGCACGCTGGACATCGTCAGCATGACCATGGGCGAGGTGATCCCGTCGTCCCAGGTCAAGACCATCCAGCATTTGGAAGGCGGCATCGTTCTGGAAATCCCGGTGCGGGAAGGGCAGGCGGTGACGAAGGGGCAGCCGCTCGTGGTGTTGGAGCAGACGTTCAGCGGCGCGGACGTGGCCGAGTTGCGGGTGCGCCTCAACTCGCTGACCGTCGACATCAAGCGGCTGGAAGCCGAGGCCGCCGAACGGCCGGAGTTGTCGTTCGACGCCGAAACGCAAGAGCAGTTCCCCGAACTGGTGATGCAGGCCATCGAACGGTTCGACGCCCGCCGCAACAGCCGGGAAAACAAGATCCTAAGCCAGCAGCAATCGATTCAGCAGCGCAAGGACGAGATCAACGAGAGCGAGGT
>JADGBG010000163.1:1641-4785 GCA_015231605.1 Alphaproteobacteria bacterium
TCCGCACCGCCGGCCAGCGCGAGGCGCTGAAGTTGCAGAACGAAAAAATCGCCATCAGCAACCAGCTGCTCAAGGATAACCTGACCAACCGTTATCTTCACCTGGACCTTCTCTCCAAGGCCAACGAGCTCAAGGCCGCGATCGACGAGGGGGCGGCGGCGTTGACCCGCGCCCAGTCCGCGCTCCATGAGTCCGAGGCGCAGTTGCAGAGCATCTATTCCGACACCATGGCGGAGGTGCGTGGCGAACTGGACGCCGCGCGTCTGGAATACCGGGAACTGGGGGAGCGGCTCAAGAAATACGAGGACAGCCTGCGCCGCACCACCTTGCGGTCCCCGGTCGACGGCTTGATCAAGACCGTCCACGTCACCACCATCGGCGGCGTGATCAAGGCGGGCGATCCGGTGGTCGACATCGTCCCCGGCGAGGACCGCCTGGTGATCGAGGCGCAGCTTCCGACCCAGGACATCGGCTACGTCGAACCGGGGCAGCCGGTGATGGTCAAGCTGACGTCCGCCGACGCGGCGCGGTTCGGCAACCTGATGGGGGTGGTGGATTCGATCAGTCCCGACACCCACATGACCCCGGAAGGCAATCCCTACTACAAGGTGCGGGTTGAGACGGAAAACAGCTATTTCGAGCGCGGCAAGCTGCGCTACCACCTCTATCCCGGCATGCAGGTGATGGCCAACATCCGCACCGGGGAACGCACCCTGTTCCAGTATTTCTTCGACCCCATCTT
Organism: Alphaproteobacteria bacterium; assembly: GCA_015231605.1. Taxonomy (GTDB): domain Bacteria; phylum Pseudomonadota; class Alphaproteobacteria; order Rhodospirillales; family Magnetovibrionaceae; genus JADGBG01. The sequence goes on from JADGBG010000163.1 coordinate 2,384, forward strand.
CGCCGGCATGGGCGACGCCATGCAGGAAAGATGACCCCATTCAGCCTGAGGAGGAGTAACCCAAGATGAGCAACGACATGCCCAAGATCTATGCGGAAAAAATCACCAACGTGTCCATGGCGAACGGGGTGTTCCGCATCACGCTGGCCCAGGAAGAGGCGGAAGGGAAGTCGACCGACGTGGCGCGCCTGCTGATCCCGGCGAACCAGTTGGGGCCGATCCTGGGCGCCATCGGCGGCGCGGCCAAGGAAATCGGCGCCAAGGTCGGCGAGGCGCGCAAGGGCGCGGACAAGGACGAGGGTGAAGAGAAATAGTCCCGTGCGGACATGAACAGGAAAAAGCCGGGCTCGCGTGAGCCCGGCTTTTTGCGTCAGAGCGTCTTGCGCAGACGAGCGATCAGGCCGTTGGTGGAGGCATCGTGCGCTTCCCCCGGCGTGTCGGACTGAAGATCCTTCAGCACCGCGCCCGCAAGGGTCTTGCCCAGCTCCACGCCCCACTGGTCATAGGAATTCAGGTTCCAGCATATGCCCTGAACGAAAATCTTGTGCTCATAGAGCGCCACCAACGCCCCCAGGGTCTTAGGCGTCAGGCGGTCGAACAGGATGGTGTTGGTAGGCCGATTTCCCGGATGGATCTTGTGCGGGGTCAAGGCGTCGACCGCGTCTTCGGCCAAACCCTTGGCTTTGAGCTCGGCGCGGACTTCGGATTCCTGACGGCCGGTCATCAAGGCCTCGGTCTGGGCGATGTAATTCGCCATCAACACCGGGTGTTGCGCCGGTTCCGGGTAGGACGGGCGCGCCGAAGCGATGAAATCGGCGGGGATGAACTGGGTTCCTTGATGCAACAGTTCCAGGAACGAATGCTGGCAGTCGGTTCCCGCCTTGCCCCAGATCACGGGGCCGGTGTCGTAATCCACGGCGCGACCGTTGCGGTCCGCGCTCTTGCCGTTGCTTTCCATGTCGCCCTGTTGCAGATAATCGGGGAACAGGCGCAGTTCCTGGCTGTAAGGCAGGATGGCGTGGGTGTGGACGCCGTAAAAGTTGTTGTACCAAATGCCCAGCATGCCAAGGATGACCGGCATGTTGCGTTCCAGGGGCTCCGTGCGGAAATGCTTGTCCATTTCATGTGCGCCCGACAGCAACTGCGCGAATCCGCCCGAACCGATGGCCAACATGATGGACAGGCCCACCGCCGACCATAGCGAATAGCGCCCGCCGACCCAGTCCCAGAATTCGAACAGGTTCTCGGCCGGGATGCCGAATTCGGCGGCCTTCTTGACGTTGGTGGTGGTGGCCACGAAGTGCTTGGGGATGCCCGCCTCGTCGCCGCAATGGTCCATGAACCATTTGCGCGCGGCGTGCGCGTTGAGCATGGTTTCCTGCGTCGTGAACGTCTTGGAGCAGACGATGAACAGCGTGGTTTCCCAATCCACGCCGTTGAGCACTTGCGCGATGTGGGCGCCGTCGACGTTGGACACGAAGTGCAGGCGCAAGTGAGCGGGGATATGGGCCTGCATGGCTTTGCACACCATTTTCGGGCCGAGGTCCGATCCGCCGATGCCGATGTTCACGATGTCCTTGATGCGCTTGCCGGTGGTTCCGGTCCAATGGCCGGAACGCACGGATTCGGCAAACGAGCCCATCCGTTCCAGCACCCGGTTGACGTCGGGCATGACGTCCTGGCCGTCCACTTCGATGGGGGTGTTGGCGCGGTTGCGCAACGCCACGTGAAGAACGGCGCGATCTTCGGTGGTGTTGATCTTTTCGCCGTTGAACATCCGCGCCCGCCAGCCTTCGACGTCGCGCGCGCGCGCCAGGTTCATCAGCAGGGCCATGGTCTCATCCGTGACGCGGTTCTTGGAATAATCCAGGAACAGACCGCAGTCTTCGATGCTGAAGCGCTGGAACCGTTTCGGGTCCTCCGCAAACATGTCGCGCATCCGTAAATGACGGCTGGAGGCGTAATGATTCTGAAGCTGTTTCCATTCGGGTGAAGTGGTAATGTCTGACACGCTGTGCATCCTCTCGCGCGGGAATACCAATATCGCTTGGCTGGTGTTATAGTTTCATAACATTAGGGTGTCATTATGTGCAGTGTTTGGTTTATACGGTGTAAAGGTCGTTTTCTCAAACCCTCCTTTGACCGGTCATGGACTTGAATTTCGGTTTCGAACGCAACGGAAGTAAGGAACAAAAAGAATGATGAGCAAAACCACGCGTGATCGCATCATGAAAAAGGCCTATGAAATCTGGGAACCCGAAGGCCGTCCCACGGGCCGCGACATGGAGCACTGGTTCCGCGCCGAACAGGAAGAAATGACGGTTCAGGAGCGCGCGCCCGCCGCGAAGAAGGCGACGGCAAAGAAGAGCGCGACGGCCAAGGCCGCCGACGCGCAAAAGCCG
>JADGBG010000164.1 GCA_015231605.1 Alphaproteobacteria bacterium
GATCGCTTTCCACCAGATGAAATTCCGCCTTCGGCCCGCCCGCGCCCAGCGCCGCCAGCACGAGGCCGGGAAAACCCGCGCCGCTGCCGAAATCCGCGACCCGCGCGCCCTCGGGGATGTGCGGAGCGAGCTGGGCGGAATCCAACATATGCCGGCCCCACAGATCCGGTAGCGTGTCGGGGCCCACCAGGTTGATTTTCGCCTGCCACCTCTCCAGCAACGCGGCGTAGATCCTGAGCCGCTCCATCGCCGCGTCGGCGATGCCGAGCGCCGCTTGCACGTCTTCGGGGGTCCAATGTTTCACGTGAAACACTCCTAGGCCCGCTTGCGCCGCACGTGCGCCAGCAACAGGGTCAGCGCCGATGGCGTCATGCCGGAAATGCGCGCAGCTTGGCCAAGGGTCGCGGGGCGTACGGTATTCAGCTTCAATCGCAGTTCGTGGGACAGGCCCGGCATGGCGTCGAAGTCGAGGTCCCTGGGGATCGCCAGCGCCTCGTCCTTGCGGTAGGCCGCGACATCGGCGGTCTGGCGATCCATGTATCCGGCGTAACCGGCCTCGATTTCCACCTGTTCGCGCGCCGCCGCGGTGACGGTGGTCAGTTCTGGCCACAACGCCGTCAGATCATCCCAGGAAACGTGCGGAAAACTCAACAGCTGTTTGGCGCTGCGCCGCTGGCCGTCCAGTCGGATGGATATGCCGTGGGCCACCAGTGCGTTGGGCGTCGCCTGCAAGTCGTCGACCAGGCGCATGGCGCGGTCCACGTCCCGGCGCTTTGCGGCGAACGCGTCGGCGCGCGCGGATCCGACGCAGCCGATCGCCTCCCCCGCCGGGGTCAGGCGCAAATCGGCGTTGTCCGCACGCAGTTGCAACCGGTATTCGGCGCGCGACGTGAACATGCGGTACGGTTCCTGGGTGCCCAATGTCACCAGGTCGTCGATCATCACCCCGATGTAGGCCTGGGCGCGGTCCAGCACGAAATCCCGCCCACCCCCGCCGGCCTTGAGCGCCGCGTTGACCCCGGCCAGCAGACCCTGCGCGGCGGCCTCCTCGTATCCGGTGGTGCCGTTGATCTGCCCGGCCAGGAACAAGCCGGGAATGCGCCGGGTTTCCAACGTGGGATCCAGTTCGCGGGGATCGATGAAATCGTATTCGATGGCGTAACCGGGCTTCAGCATGCGCACGTGCGCCAGCCCTGGAATGGTTTTGAGCAGGCCCAGCTGCACGTCGCGCGGCAATGATGTGGAAATGCCGTTGGGATAGACGGTGTCGTCGTCGTAGCCTTCGGGTTCCAGGAAAATCTGGTGCGTGTCGCGGTCGGCGAAGCGCACGACCTTGTCTTCGATGGAAGGGCAATAGCGCGGACCCGTGCTTTCGATCTGCCCGGAATACATGGGCGAACGGTCCAGATTGCCGCGGATCAGCGCATGCCCTTCCACCGTGGTGCGGGTGATGAAGCAATCGATCTGCGGCTGGGTGATCTTGTCCGTCAGAAACGAGAACGGCTCCGGCGTCGCGTCGCCGGGCTGACGTTGCAGCGACGCCCAGTCGATGGTCCTGCCGTCGAGCCTGGGCGGCGTGCCGGTCTTGAGCCGCCCCATCGCGAAGCCCATCCGCCGCAGGGTATACGCCAGCCCCACCGCACGCGGATCGCCGATGCGCCCGGCGGGGAAACGCTGCGGACCCAGATGGATCAGGCCGCGCAGGAATGTCCCGGTGGTCAGCACCACGGCGCGGGCGCGGATCTCGCGCCCACCCGCAAGGCGGATCGCGGAAAGGGTCCCCGCCGAGTCGAGAACGAGATCGTCGACGGCCCCTTCCAAGAGCGTCAAGCCCGGCTGGGTTCGCAGGATATCGAGCACCGCGGCTTTGTAAAGTTTCCGATCCGCCTGGGCGCGCGGTCCGCGCACCGCCGGACCCTTGGAGCGGTTGAGCATGCGGAACTGGATGCCGCCCCGATCGATGGCCCGGCCCATCACGCCGTCCAGTGCGTCGACCTCCTTGACCAACTGGCCCTTCGCCAAGCCACCGATGGCCGGGTTGCACGACATTTCTCCGATGCCGGACATCCGATGTGTCACCAGCACCGTGCGCGCGCCCACGCGCGCGGCGGCGGCGGCGGCTTCCGCGCCGGCATGACCCCCGCCGATCACGGCGACGTCAAAAGTGCTGGGGGTTGGCTCTGTCATGGGCGGACCCTAAGGCACGCGACCGGCACAAGTCAAAGGCTATCGCGGCGCGGACCCGATGTTTCACGTGAAACATTCCACAGGCGCTCATTTGCCGATGCAGAAGTCGCGGAAGATGACGTCGAGCAGGTCCTCGACGTCCACGCGCCCGGTGATGCGGCCCAACTCGCGGGCGGCAAGCCGCAGGTCTTCCGCCTCCAGCTCAGCGCCCAGGTGTTGGGGGTTTTCGCGGGCGAGGAACCGGCGCAACGCCTCGGCCGTGCGCACCAATGCTTCACGATGGCGCGCGCGGGTGGGCGCCGGTCCCTCGGCATCCGCCCGACACCGGCCCGCCACGCGGCGGGTGAGGTCGTCCAGGAGCGCATCCATCCCCTGCCCCGTCCTGACCGACAAGGCCACGACCGGATACCCGCCTATGGCGCCGGGTATGGCCGCGCCCGCCGCGTCGGCCTTGTTGACCGCGACGATGGTGTCCGTGCGCAACAGGGCCAGGGTTTCCGGGTCGAGCCGCGGCAAAGCGCTGCCGTCGAACACCGCCAGCCGCAGGTCCGCGCTTTCCGCCCACGCGCGCGCGCGGCGCACCCCCTCGCGTTCGACGTCGTCGCCGCTTTCGCGCAGGCCCGCCGTGTCGGCGACCAACAGCGGATATCCTCCCAAATTCAGATGGACCTCGACCACGTCGCGGGTGGTCCCGGCGGTATCGGAGACGATGGCCGCTTCGCGGCGCGCCAATGCGTTCATCAAGGACGACTTACCGGCGTTGGGCGGGCCGATGATGGCGAGGCGCACCCCGTCGCGCAGGCGCTCCCCCCGGTGGCCATCCGCCAAGTGAGCCAGGATCGCGGTGTGCAGCGCACGCACGTCGTCGACCACCGCCACATGCAGGTCCTCGGGCAATTCCTCGTCGCTGAAATCCAGCTCCGCCTCGAAATGCGCGGCGGCGCGGATCAGCGCGCCGCGCCATCCGTCGTAAAGCCGCCCCAACTGCCCTTCCGATTGGCGCAGCGCTTGACGGCGCTGGGCCTCGGTCTCGGCTTCGATCAGGTCGGCCAGACCTTCCACTTGGGTCAGATCCAACTTGGCGTTTTCAAACGCGCGGCGGGTGAATTCGCCGGGTTCCGCCAGACGCAGTCCGTCCAATCCCGACAGCGCCCCCAACACGCCGTCCACCACCGCCGGTCCGCCGTGCACATGCAGTTCGGCCACGTCCTCGCCGGTGAAGCTGGCGGGACCGGCAAACCACAGCACCAGCGCGTCGTCCAGGGTTTCGCCGCCGTGGGGATGACGGAGCCGATGAAGCACCGCCCGGCGGGGTTGCGGGACGTCCGCCTGCGTCAGGGCCGTCAGCGCCCTTGCCGCGCGCGGCCCCGAGACGCGGATCACCGCCACGCCCGCGCGGCCCGCGCCACTGGCCAACGCATAGATGGTGTCGGGGGTGCGCGCCGATATTTGCATAGCCGGCTGTCCTTTTACCCGTTGTCGACGCCGCCGTCGGTCAGCCGCAGACGCTCAACGATGCGGCCGTTTTGCAGGTGTTCGGCGAGGATTTCGTCGACGTCTTCGAAGCTGTCCATGCGGTACCAGATGCCTTGGGGATAGATCACCACGACCGGTCCCAGCTCACACCGGTCCAGGCAACCGGCGGAATTGATCCGCACCCCGGGAATGGCCAGTTCCTTGGCCCGCACCTTCATGTAGTTGCGGAGCTTCACCCCGCCCCGCCCGGCGCAGGAACCGCGCGGATGTTTGTCGGGCCGCTCATTGGTGCAGCAAAAAACATGAAGGTGAAAATAAGGGGTGCTCATGAACACGTCTCCAACCGGTGCGGGGAGGCCAAGGTAATCCGAGGCGGCCGCCAAAGCAACGCGGTGCGCATTGATTCGCGAAGCCGAACGCGGGTAAGCTCACGTCCATGGACAGTCTGTGGATCACGACGCCGCTGGGCGACCTCACCCTGTTCGCCGACGGGGCGGCGCTCGTCGCCGTGGCCTGGGGGCGGGGCGCGGATACGCCGCGCACGACCGGTTCAGACCCGCTGAACCGCGCGGCCGACATGCTGCGGTCCTATTTCCGCGACGGCCGCCCGGATTTCAACGCCCTGAACAGGGACGTCGGCGGCACCGCGTTCCAACGCCGGGTGTGGACCGAACTGCGCGCGATTCCCTACGGCGAAACGCGCACCTACGGGCAATTGGCGCAAAAGCTGGGCACGTCGCCCCGCGCCGTCGGCATGGCGTGCGGGGCGAATCCCTTGGCCATCATAGTGCCCTGTCACCGGGTGGTGAGCCGTTCCGGCCCCGGCGGCTACACCGGGGGACATGGCGTCGACACCAAGACCGCGCTGTTGCGGCTGGAAGGCCGCGCATGAGGTGGCGGTTGGCGCGAACGGTTTCGACCGTTTTGCCGCTGGTACTGGGATTGGCGGGCGCCGCGGTGCTGGTCTATTACTGGGACCCGACGCGGGCGGTCATCAAATCGCTCACGACCAAGGACGTCTACCGCTACCACCAGATCGATCCGCGTTTGCGCGAAACCGATCCCCGCACGCTGATCCGCCCTCCCGACCGTGACACTCTCGCGGCAAAACGGACGGCGCT
>JADGBG010000019.1:0-23436 GCA_015231605.1 Alphaproteobacteria bacterium
GGCCGTGCTCCTGTTGTTCGGCTGCGCCCAGGCCTTCAATACGGAAGGGCTGAATCTGGTCGCCACGGGCCAATATTCGCAAGCCATCAGCACCCTTGAACCGCCGGACCGGGATTACCGCAACCAGCCCTTTGACAAGGTGCTCTACCTCTGCATGGCCTATGTCGAGGCGCGCCGCCTCGACGCGGTGTTCGATTGTCTGGACGCCGCGCAGGAAAAGGTCGACGCGGGGGAGTATGTCGCGGATCTCTGGAACCACTCGGGCACCGTGCCGACGCTGAAGGCGCAAGCCTATCTCGAAATCGGCGACCATGCCGCGGCGGTCCGGTCCGCGGAACAGGCCATGAGCGTCATTGACGCCAAGGGCCTGGCGACGTTCGACCGGATCAAGGCGCTGGGGGTCCTGGGTCTTGCCTATCAGAAAAACGGCCGGACCGGAGAGGCGGCGCGGATCAAGGACGAACTGCTGAACTTCCATCTGTCGTTCGTCGAAAGTCTCCTGCACGAAGACCTGTTGGCCGCCAGGGCCCGCATGCTGTTGGCCATGGGCGACTATGAGACCGCCGCCAACCTCGAATGGACGGTGTTTCGCGACCCCATCGACGTGATGGCGCGGGGCATCGCGGGACAGGACATCTTCAACAGCACCACGTTGCCGTTCCTCTACATGCAGGCCAAGAGCAACCTGGAATCCGGGAACCATGAGACGGCGAAGAAAAAGTATGCCGAGATCATGGCCCTGAACTTCGACGTGGCGGAATTCAGCGGCATTTATCACTACCTCCTGTATGACCGGGCCATTCTGGCGCTGCATGACGGCGACCGCGCGAAAGCCGTCGAGCTTCTGAAACAGTCGGTGGACTCGCTGGAAAAAACCCGGCGCTATCTCACCACCGACGCGTCGCGGATCGGTTTCGCCCAGGACAAGCAATCGACCTACGCCGTGTTGATCCGGACCCTGGTGGAAAACGGCGACGCGGCCCAGGCCTTCGAGTACGCGGAACGCGGCAAGGCCCGCGCGTTGGTCGATTTGCTGGCCGGCAAGGACACGTTCGGCGGCCGCCACGATCCCGCCAGGATCGCCGCGACGCTGTCCGAGTTGGACCGGTTGGAACAGGAAAGCCTGAAGCTGGCGTCCGCCGCCGATCCGGGGCTGAGCCGCGGCATTGACGCCACGCGCCGCGACATGATGGATGCGCTGCCGGAAACCGCGTCCCTGGTGGCGGTGAGCACGGAACGGGCGGAAACCGTCGGCGCCCGCTTGCGGCCGGACGAGGCGTTGATCGAATATTTCTACCATGCGCCGCAGGGCCGGGACGCGAGCGAGCTGTACGCCTTCGTCGTGACGCGGGGCGGCGTCGCCGTCCATGTCCTGGACGGACGCGGTCTGCACGGTGACGTGCAGAAATTCCGCGCCGCCATCAACGCCTACCGCACCGACGATTGGGTGCAATGGTCGGCGAAGTTGCACCGGCGTCTCGTCGAGCCGTTGGAACGGAATCTGTCGGGGATCAACCATCTCACCCTCGTTCCCCACGGCGTGCTGCATTACCTGCCCTTCAACGCGCTACGGACCGGGACCGGCACGCACCTGATCGAACGGTTCACGCTGCGCCTGCTGCCGTCCGCGTCCGTTCTGCAATTCCTGGACAAGGGCGGCGTGCCGACCCAGGGGCTCCTGGTGTTCGGCAATCCGGACCTCGGCAACCCGTCCTACGATCTGCCCGGCGCCGAGGCCGAGGCCAGGGCCATCGCCCAGTCGTGGCCGAACAGCAAGGTTGTGCTGCGCAAGCACGCCAGCGAAACGGTGATGAAGACGGCGGCGGGCGCGTTCAAGTATCTGCACCTGGCGTCCCACGGCCAATTCAATCCCGACCAGCCGATGCAGTCGCGGATGCTGCTGGCCCCCGACGCCGAGAACGACGGCAGTTTGACGGTCCCGGAGATTTTCGATTTGCGCCTCGGCGCCGACATGGTCGTGCTGTCGGCCTGTCAGACCGGGTTGGGCGACGTGAAGAACGGCGACGACGTGGTGGGCCTCAACCGGGGCTTCCTCTATGCGGGCGCCAAGTCCATCGTGTCGAGCCTGTGGGAAGTGCCGGACGAACCCACCAAGGATCTGATGCTGGATCTTTATCGGAACCTCAAGACCATGGACATGACCGTCGCCATGCAGAAGGCTCAGATCGCGGCGCTCCGCAAATACAAGCACCCGGTCAGCTGGGCGGCGTTCCAGGCGACGGGCGGGAATTGACCGAGCCCCGCCCGCGCGGGAATGTGGTCAACGGGCGACGAGCGTTCCGGCGGTGCCGTCGAGAATCGCGCCCGCGTCTTCGAGCCTGCCGATGCCGGCGACGCCGCCCGTGGCGGTGGCGAAGTCGCGGGCGGCTTGGACCTTGGGGGCCATGGAGCCGGGGGCGAAGGTCTTGGCCGCCAATTGTTCCGGCGTCGCCTGGCGGATGGGCCGGGCGTTGGGCGTGCCCCAATCCTCGTACACCGCATCCACGTCGGTGAGCATCAGGAGCGCATCCGCATCAAGGTCGCGGGCCAGCAGCGCGCTGGCGGCGTCCTTGTCGATGACGGCCTCGACGCCAGCGAATCCGCCGTCGGCGCGCCGCACCACCGGAATGCCGCCGCCGCCCGCGCACACCACGATCACGGCCTGGTCCACCAGCAGGCGGATCACGCCGATTTCCAGAATGGCCATCGGCGCTGGGGAGGGGACGACGCGCCGGTAACGCTCCCCGTCGGGCCGCACGGTCCAGCCGCGCGCGCGGGCCAGTTCCTCGGCCTGCGCCTGGTCGTAGACCGGGCCGATGGGCTTGGTGGGATTGGCGAAGGCCGGGTCGCGGGGGTCCACCTCGATCTGCGTCAACAGCGCCGCCGTCTTGCGGCCGGGCAGCAGGTTTCCGAGTTCGCGTTCGATCAGATAGCCGATCATGCCCTCGGTTTCGGCGTCCAGCACGTCCAGCGGCTGGGCCGTGTCGGGACCAAAGCTTTCGCCCTGCAACGCCAACAGGCCCACCTGCGGACCGTTGCCGTGGGTGACGATCAATTCGTGGTCACGGGCCAGGGGGGCAAGGGCGGCGGCGGCGCGCTTGACGTTGTCTTGCTGGTTGGCGGCGCTCAATGCCTCGCCCCGATGCAGCAGCGCATTGCCGCCCAGCGCCACGACGACGCGCACGGCCTCACCCGCCCACCGCCACGCGCCGCACGCGGGGCAGAATGGCGGTGACGATTTCGTAGTTGATGGTGCCGAGCGTGCGCGCCAGATCGTCGGCGGTGACCTCCTCGCAGCCCTGGCGGCCGATGATCGTGGCCGTGTCGCCCAGCTTCACGTTCGCCACCCCGGTGACGTCGATCATGGTTTGGTCCATGGTGATGCGCCCGACCTGGCGACAGCGCTTGCCGTTCACCAACATCTCCATGCGGTTGGAGAGAGTCCGGTGCAGCCCGTCGCCGTAGCCGACGGGGATGGTGGCGATCACGCTGTCGCGTTCCGTAACAAAGGTATGGCCGTAGCTGATGCCGGTTCCCTTGGGCACGGACTTGAGGAAAGTGATGGGCGCGGTCCATTCCAGGACCGGGTGCAGGGCCTCGACGCGCGCGTTCTGGATTTCGTCCGACGGCCTGAGACCGTAGATGGAGATGCCCGGCCTGGCCGCGTCGAAGCGGCTGTCCGGGATATCGAAGATGGCGGCGCTGTTGGCCATGTGCGCCACCGGCTCGCCGAACGTGCGGGCGGTTTCGACGGCGACATGGAAACGCCGCGCCTGCATCACCGAATAGCTCTTGTCCGCCTCGTCGGCCCGGGGGAAATGGCTCATCACGCCGCGCACGAAGATGCCCGGCAATTCGCGGCAATGTTCGAGGAAGCCCTGAAGCTCGTCCGGGCGGATGCCGGTGCGGCCCATGCCGGTGTCGACCTTGACGTGGATGGCCACGCCGCGTTCCTGATTGACGGCGGCGTGCGACAACGCGTCGGCCATCTCAAGGGTGCACACGGCGGGTTCGAACCCTGCGGCGGCGATGTCGGGCGCCTCATGGGGCGTGGCCGCAGACAACAACACGAAAGTCGCCGCCACGCCCGCGTCCGCCAGTTCCTCGGCCTCGCGCGCATGCGCCACGCATAATGTCGTGTAGCCCAGTCCCACCAGGTGATGAGCGACCATGACCGCGCCGTGGCCGTAGGCGTTGGCCTTGACGGCGGGCCACAGCGCCTGTTCCCCCGCCAGGGTCTGCAACAGATGCATGTTGTGGGTCAGGCGGTCGAGGTGAATGGTGACGGTGCTGGTCATGAATGGATTTTCTCGATATGCGGCGAGCCCATGGCGGCCACCAGGGCGGCGTAGTTGAGGGTGAAGGCCAGCCGGTCCCCGACTTTCACGCTCCCGTGCGCGGGCGTGACGTCGACGATGACATAACCGCTCGACCCGCCCAGCACGGTGAAGCGCGAATCGGCCGGCGTCAAGCCCTCCACCGCCACGTCTTCGCGTCCGACATTCAAAATGGCGCGGTCCATGTCGCCCACGTCGGGGAAGTCGGGGACGTGGCCGAAGGCGTCCTCCACCACTTCGCCCACGGGATGGGACGGTTTTTCCTTCACCTCCACCACCTCCGCCGACAGCACGAACGCGTCCTGGTGCGTGCCGGGCCAGGGTTCGCGGTGGGTGGTTTCGCGGCCCAGCAAAATGGCCTCGCCGATGCGCGCGTGGGTGATGCCGGCGGGCATGTGGCCCGACTGGATCAGGCGCAGCGCGCTGGAATTGCCGCCCGACACCCAATCCAGGGCCAAGCCGTGCGCGGCCCGCGCGTCCCGCGCCAAGCGAACCAAAACGGCCATGTTCTCGGGGCTGGGCGCGACGCCGCCGAAACACGTGAGGTTCGCGCCCAGTCCCCGGATGCGCACGCCCGTCATCTTGACGGCGTCGGCCAGGAAGCCGTCCAGATAGTCGGGCATCACCCCTTCGCGCAGATCGCCCAGATCCACCATCACCACCGCGTCATGGATGCGCCCGCGCGCCAAGGCGGCGTCGGACAGGGCTTGCAGAACGGACAGCTCGGAATTGAGGCTCACGTCCGCGTGCTCCACCACCGCGTCGGCTTCCGACAATGCGGGCACGGTAAGCAGGGTCATCGGCGCGTCGATCCCGGCGGCCTTGAGCCGTTCGATGCTTTCGAGGCGCGACTCGCCCAGCCCCGTGACGCCGCCCGCCAACATGGCGCGGGCCACCTGGGGGTCGCCGTGCGTGGCCTTGGTCACGCCCAGGACCTCGATGCCGTGCGCGGCGCACATGCCCACGATGGTCCGGGCGTTGGCGGCGATCTTGGCGAGGCCGATGTGAATGCGCGGATGGCTCATCAGTTGCCCCGCCTTTGCAGTTCTCGCACCAGGAAGCTGCCCACGTCGCGCCCCTTGGTCCCGCGTCCGAAGCCGGCGTCGAGGCCGCATTCCTTCGCCATCTCGTCCGTCACCTGGGTGCCGCCCGCGACCAGCACCAGACGCTCGCGCAGACCCCGCGCCGTCGCTTCGTCGGCCAGACGGCGCATGTTCTTCTTGTGCACGTCCGCGTGCGTCACGATGGTGGACATCAGCACCACCCGCGCGCCGGTGCGCTCGGCCTCGTCCAGCAGCCGCGTCACGGAAATCGAGGTGCCGAGGTCGTGGCACTTGAGCCCGAACCGCTCCACCCCGCCGTGCTTGATGTTGAGGATCTCGCGCAGCCCCACGGAATGCTCGTCTTCGCCCACCGTGGCGGCGACGGCGTGGATGTGGCGGGGCCGGACCCAGGCCTCGATGTCGGCGTCGGGGATCAGGTCCACCTTGGTGGGCAGGGTCAGAAACGCCGTGTCGATGTAGACATCCAGCACGCCCTTGATCTCGAACACGCTGCCTTCCGCCGGGTGCAGCACGCGCTTGGAAATGACTTCGGGGTTCTTCAGGTTCATGTGCAGCGCCATGTCGATGGCCGCGGCCTCGGCCACGTCGGGGGGCGCGGGGACGAACAGGGTGACGCACACCATCCCGTCGCCGTGGCGCTCGACCTCGGGGCGGAGAATTCCGCGATCGCGCTCGTCCAGCGGAACCTTGAGCCGTTCGCCCACGTTGTCCAGCGGGTCCAGTTCATCGACGTAACGGATCTTGTCCGGGTTGCACAGCGAACATCCGCCGTAGGCCTTGCAGTCGCCATCCTTGAAGACGTTGTCGCCGAAGTGGCTGCACACCGGCGCGCCGTAGCGGGGGGCGCGTTTTACCACCGTGCCCGCGCCGGACCCGCCCGCCGGGTCGCGCGCGATGCCGTCGCCGTGGCGTTCCGGGTAATGTCCGGAATCGACGAACTGCCCGGCTTCGACGGCGGCGTAGTAGCCGCCCATGTCCAGGATCTCCTCCATCATCAGGATCGCGCGTTCCTTGATCTCGCGCGCCAGTTCGGGAAGCTCGCCGTCCATGTCCAGCTTCACTTGGTCCGTGAGGCCGTCCAGGCCCATCAGGGTCTGGCGCGCGGTGTTCGTCCCGGCGATGGTGTTGTAGTGCCACGGGATGTTGCGGCCTTCGTCCGGGGTGATGGTGCTTTGGATGTCGGCACCCGCGAGGCGCGAAATCAGCGTGTCCAGCACATGCGTCACCGTGGCCTCGGTGGTGTCGGATTCCACATAGCGCGTGTTTTGCTGGGCGCGCATCCGGTAGCCCTTGAACAGGTCGCGCAGCGCCACCGCATAGGGCAGGTCCAAACGCAGCTTCGGCGCGGGCGGCGCGGTGGGCGGCACGGTGGACAGCGCGATGTTTTCAGCCGCCATGCCGGCGGCGCGCGAATAGGCCGTGTTGATGGCGTGCTGCACCAGCAGTTCCGGCGTCACCTTCCACGCTTCCTTGGCGGTGGCGTTGGCGTTGTGCGCGCCGTCGATTTGCAGGATGCCGCCATCCGCCATGACCTTTTTGGCCTCCGCCGCGTCGACGAAGGAGCGGTGCATGTTGATGCCCCGGTACAGCACGTTGTATTGCGGGTCCTGGTGCGCGCCGTTGACGCCTTCCTCGGAAAACAGCACCGCCATTTCCGGCCCCGCAAGGCCCGAGACGTAGGAATGGAAATTGATCGGTCGGCCCACTTCGTCCTCCATGGCGTCCAAGGCCTTGCGGGTCGCGCGCAGCTGCTTGCGGGTGACGGGGATGCCGCCGATGCCCTCGGGCGTGCCTTCGATCAGGCCGTCGATGTGCGACTGCCCGGTGGTGCGGATCACCATCAGGTGGTCCGCGCCGTGCCACGCCGCCATGCGCATGCGGCGGATGTCGTCCTCGAACCGGCCGGACGCGATTTCCGTGGTGATGACGAAATCGCACTGAGGATCGATGGCGCCGAACGCGTGCGCGGCGGGCAGCGCCACCGAGTTCTTCAGATCCTCCGACGCGTTGCGATAGGTGAACGGACCCACCTTGTGGTCGGGCGCGGGCGTGCGCCAATGCCACCCCTTGCGACGCGGCCTGTAGTCCTCCAGCCCGTCCAGCACGTCCCGCAGATCGATCCTTTTGTCGGGGGAGAGTTTCATACGCCCAACTCCTCCCACATGCGGCCTTCGAGCAGCGTCAGCCCGGCTTCCCGCACGGTGAGATGATGGGCGTTCGCCAGCACCAGCACCAGCTTGCCCGCGCCGCAGCCGAGCAGCCCGCGCGCCTGCATGCCGTTCACGAGGTCCCGCGCCTCCGCCCCGGTGAAGCCCATGCGCAACAGCACCGAACGCTCGACGGCGGGGGTGGTGTGGGTGCGCGCCTCCGCCACCAGCGGCTGGACGATGCGGTTCGCCAAGTCCCAAAAACGCGCGTGAAGCTCGTCGTCGCTCAAATCCTTCAGGTGCGCGCGGCGGGTTTGGAAATCGTCAGGCCGGTCCAAGGATGGCATGGATCTTCTCCTCGACGGTTGCGGGGGATAAACGGGTTTCGGCGGCCAGGAACAGGATGTCCACGGGATCAAGCGGCGTTCCGGGCGGCAGCATGGCGAGCGCATTTTCGATGTAGCGTTCGCGCACATGGTCCAGGTCCACGTCCGCGACCGACATCTGGTCGGGCCGTTCGGGGATGACGATGCGTTTGCCGGGAAAGTTGCCGCGCGGATGGCCGCGCAGGATTTCGATGCCCAAGCGCTTCGCAAGATTGGGCTGCGCCAGAGGATGCTTGCCCGCGCCGGTGTATTCGGTTTCCTGCACCACGAGGACCTGCTCGGCGTCCATGCCGCGCGCCAGCGCCATGGCGGCGGCGAGCGAGGTGTTGCCGGCGGGGCCGCGCTCCATGCCTTCCAGTTCCGCCAGCGCCTGGGTGGCGTAGAACACCTCGCCCTGGGTGACGGTGACGAAACGTTCCAGATAGCGCAGCGCCCGGGCCGCGTTGCGCGGCACGTCGGCGCGGTCGGGATTGGTGGTGAACGGCAGGGAAAACCCCGTATGACCGGTGGTGAAGGATTTGCGGTTGAAGTCGTGATCGGACGCCATGTGCAGCCCCGAAAGGTCCACGCTGGCGGCGATGATTTTGGTGTCCACCGCGCCCGCCGCCAACAGTCCCCGTGCCGTGCCGGTGACGTTGCCGCCGCCCGCGTGCGTCGCCACGACCGCGTCGGGAAAACGCCCGGTGAGCGCCTTGACCTGTTGGGCCAGTTCATGCCCCAGCGTCTCGATCCCGCGCACGGAATAGGGGGTGTACAGCGAGGCGTTGAAGAAGCTCGTTTCCTTGAGGACCTGGAGGAATACGTAAAACAGTTCCGGCCCGACCGAGGTGCGCAACACCTCCGCCCCATAAGCCTCGCACGCGCGGGTCTTCTCGGCGATTTCCGGCTGGGCCAGGCCGGTGGAATCGAAAGCCTCCTGGACGATGATGCATTTGAGGCCCGCCTTGGCCGCCTGGGACGCTACCGCCGCGCCGTAATTGCCGCTGGTGGCCGCCGCCACGCCGGGGAAGCCACGTTGCTTGGCCTCATGAACCGACAACGACGCCCGACGGTCCTTGAACGAACCGGACGGGTTCTTGGCCTCGTCCTTGACGAAGATGCGTGCGCCCCGGCCCGGTTCCGACAGGGCGCGCACCAGACGGGTGATGTTCTTCAACTCCACCAGCGGCGTGTCGCCCACCGCCGTGGCGCGTTGCACTTGACGGGCCGCCGCGACGTCGTATCCGGTGTCGGCCATCATGCGCTCGTAATCGAACGCCAATCGGCCCATGGCGTAGGTCGTGAAATCCAATCCCGTGGCGCGGCGCACGATATTCGCTTTTTCGGCCATGACGTTGGCATAGCTCATGAGGCGCTCCCCAGGATCTTGCGCAGCTCCGGCCCGATGGAAAGCAACTCCGCCACCGGTTCGCCGAAGCCGTGGTCGTAGGCTGGGTTGACGGCGGCCAGCCGCCCCGCCAGGGTGCGTCCGGCGACGGTCGAAACCTCGACCGCGTCACCGAGCGCGGCGGCGGCCCTCAAGAAGCCCTTGGCGCGCAGTTCCAGCGGCACGGCGCGGGTGTCTTCCGGGACTTGCGGCGCGCGTTTTCCCGCGGGCAAAACAATCACGTGGATTTCCACCCACTGACCGGCTGGTGCGTTGATTGTCATGGCTGGCCTCCCCACGCGGCGGGAAGGGGCAGGTCCGCCATGGTGTAGAGGCCCGGCCGCGCGTTCAAAATGTTGGGGATGGAATTGACGGCGATGGCGACCGTGGCCTCGCCGCCGGGAATTTCCGGTCGGCCCGACAGGTGCACCGGGGGGTCGGCGTCCAGTATGATGTCGTCACACGTCTCCACCCCTTCCAGGTGCGGCAGAACCTGCTGCGGGTGGACCAGCGTGATCACCGCGCGCCCGGTTGCGTATGCCGTGGCGGTGTGCCGGCATCCGGCCACCTGTCCGGGTTTCACCGTCACGTGGGCGGTTTCGCGGTGCACGGACGATACGATGGGCTCGCGCGTTTCATCGATTCGCTCCAGCGTCCAGCCCAGCGCGTGCGCGATCAGATGGCAGGACTGGGGAAAGCCGACGTGCCCCACCACCGTGCCGTTCGCCACGCCGGCGGCGAAGGCTTCGGGGGTCAGGCCCACGCCCTGGCTGTTCAGCACCGTGGGGCCGTAGGGCGAAAGATCGTTGACGCGCGTTGCCGTCACGGATCGCACGGTCTTGCACACCGCCGTCAGCGCGATGACCAGCGTATCCAGCACGAAGCCGGGATTGACGCCTGTGCCCAACACCGCCACGCCGTGTTCGCGCGCCAAGGTGTCCAGCTCCCGTGCGAGATTGGGCGAGACGCAGGCCGGATAGGCCATTTCCTCGGCGATGGAAACGACGCTGACGCCGTTGTGCATCAGGACGGTCAGTTCGTCCCAGGCGTCGGCAAGGGTCGAGCACGTGGCCTGGATGGCGATGTCCGGGCGGGCGGCGTCGATGGCGGCCTTGAGGCTGGTTTCCACCGCGACGCCCAGGTCCCGGCCCAATCCCAGCACCGCGCCCGCGTCCCGCCCCCGCCGCTCGGGGCGGCGGGCGAACACTCCGGCGAGGTCCAGGCCCGGACGCTCAAGCGCAAGACGCATGACGCCCTGGCCCATGTGACCCGTGCCCAGAACCAACAGACGAATGGGACCGCGCATGGCTTCTTCCCAATTTGTTCCGTCTTCAATTGTGGATCATTTAGCCCTTGATGCACAACAGCGGCGTGAGACGCGCCACCTTGCCCGCCAAACCCGGCGCGCCCCGCCAGAACATGGGACGCGGAGCTCATGGCGCGCCTCTGGCGTAATGCGAACAAGTCCTATAAGTATGCGCCCAGGAACGGACCGGAACAATCGGCGGGACGGATGACGTGGACAACGCGGTGATCGCATGCGTGCAGGGATGGGCGTTGGGGACCGGATTTTGGGACCCGATGCGCAAGCGCCTGCCTTATGACAGCGTAACGGTGGACCTGTCATGCCCCGATCTGGCCGTGCTTCCGGCGGACCGTCCGGTGGTGGCGGTGGGTCATTCCACGGGGGTCTTGTGGCTGTTGGCGGATCGGCCCTTTCCCTGGGCGGGGGTGGTGTCGATCAACGGCTTTTCCCGGTTCTACCAGGGCGGCGGTTTCCCCAACGGCGTTCCGGCGCGCGTCATCGGACGCATGCGCCAGGGTCTGCGGCTCAACGCGTTGCGCGTGGTCTACGACTTCCTGGCGCGGTGCGGGGTGAAGGACGGAACCACGGACTGGCCCACCGCCCGCCTGGATTGGGGGCTGGAGCTGTTGATGAGCCTGGACGTCCGCGGCCGCGACTTCGGTCCCATGCTGGCATTGGCGGGCCGGGACGACCCGATCGCGCCTCTGGCGTTGGTGAGGGACTGCTTTTCCGAAATCCAGGTCATGGACGGCGGGCATCTCCTGCCCCAGACCGACCCGGCCGGCTGCGCGTCCCGCATCCGCGACTTCGTGGAGGGCTTATGAGCCGTAAGGCGCGCATCGCCGCCGCCTTTGACGCGGCCGCCGGAACCTATGACGCCGCCAGCGACCTGCAACGGCGCGTGGCGGAAAGCCTGGCCGCCGACATCAAGAGACTGACCCTGCCGCCGCATCCGCGCATCCTGGAAGTCGGCTGCGGCACCGGGTTCCTGACCCGCGCCCTGGACGCCGTCTTGGCGGACGCGGATTGGACGCTCACCGATCTGTCTCTCGCCATGTTGGATAAGGCGCGGGACGCGCTGTCCGCGCCGCCCCGGTGTCACGTGATGGACGGCGAGCACCCCGATCTCTCCGGGCCGTACGATTTGATCTGTTCCGCCATGACGGTGCAATGGTTCGATGACCCCGAACGGGGACTTGAGCGGTTGGCGAGCCTGTTGGCCCCCGGCGGCTGGCTGGCGGTGACGGCGTTGGCGGATGGGACGTTCCGCGAATGGCGCAAGGTGCTTGACGATTTGGGCCTGGCGGTGGGGGCGCATGCCTATCCCACCGAAGACGAGTTGCGCCGCTGGCTGGGCGGGCGCATCCGCTGGACGTTCGCGGACTGCCAAAGCCCGCACGCCGACGCCCACGCGTTCCTGCGCGCGGTCAAGAACGCGGGCGCGCACCTGCCGGTGGACGGTCATGCCCCGCTTGCCCCGGGGGCCATGCGCCGGGCCTTGCGGGCGCTGGACCGGGACGGCGGCTTCACGGTCACCTACCGGGTGGGCTTCGCCCTCTTGAATGCGGGGGCATGACAACCCAAGTCTGGACAGGGCGGACGAATTCGGGGAAATATGTCCGGGGAACCAGGGGAGGGTGAAACACCATGCGAAAGTTCGCGGTCGCGGTGCTTGTCTGCGCGCTGGGCTGGGCCGGTCCGGCGTCGGCCGAATACCGGGTGGAAAGCATCGACAACGATTATCGAAGCGCGGTCGAGGACGCCAAGGCGGAAAACAAGCGTTTGGTGCTGTTCTTCCACCAGGCGGGGTGTCCCTATTGCGATAAGATGCGCGCCCGCGTGCATCCCGCGCCGATGGTGATGGACTACTTTTCCCAGCACTACGTGATGATGGAAGTGAACATCAAGGGCAACCTGGACATGGTGGCCCCGGACGGGTCGGCGTCGTCCGAGGCCGATTATTCGCGCAAGATTCGCGTCCGCGCCACGCCCGTGTTCGTGTTCTACGACCAAGACGGCAGCGAGGCGCTGCGCACCACGGGCTATCTCGACGAAAAGGGTTTTCTCACGGCGGGTCGGTACGTGGTCGACGGCGTGCACAAGACCGACACGTCGTTCTTCCGCTACCTTCAGGGAAAGAAGTAGACCATGCGCGCCCTGGCCGGTTTTGCATTCATCCTGGCCCTCGCCGCCGCGCCCACCTGGGCCGAGGAGACGGGCGTCCTTGCTCCCACCGAGGTTTTGGAACGCATCGAGGCCGGCGGCGACGCGGCCATCGCCATCGCCGCCGCCGATCTGGACATCGCGCGGGCCCGCATGGAGGAAGCCGGGGCGGCGCTGATGCCGAACGTCAGCGCCTCCATGAGCGGGACGGTCTACCGGCCCACGGCGCACTATGCCTATCCCAAGGACAACGCCGACAGTTTCGGCGGGCTCGAGGTGGTCCAGCCTCTGTTCGACTTTGGTCGAAGCCGCGCGTTGCAGGACGCCGAGGACAAGAGCGCCCAGGCCGCCGAGATGGCCCTGGTGACGGCGCGCGACACGGTGTTGCTGGAAGGGTTGGCGCTGTATTTCGACCTGCACGCCTCGGAGTTGGAGGTGCGCGCGCTCAACGAGGATTTCACGTCGGCCTACCTGCACTGGGACCGGGCCAAGGAAAACCTGGCGCTGGGACGCGCCAGCCCGGTGGAGGTGGCGGAGACCCTGGCCGACGCGGAAAAGGCCCGCCACGTGTACTACCGCGAACGCAGCCGCAACGCGGGCTATCGGTTGCGGCTTTCCGAACTGATGGGCGCTGATCTGCCCGACGAACTGATCGCGCCGCCCCCGCCGCCCACCGCCAAGCCCGCCGACATCGACCGCGACGCGTTCGTCGCCCGGACCCTGGAGGCCAACCCGGAAATCCTGGCCCTGGTCCGCGAAAGCGAGGCGGCGGCGCTGCGCCGCGAGGGAACCGGCGCCACGCCCCGGGTCGAGGGCTTCGCCGGGGCCGGGTACAGCACCCGTCCGCTGCGTGGCCGCAACGACTACGAGGCGGGCGTGCGGATGGCGTGGCCGATCTTCGACGGCGGCCTGACGGCGGCCAAGAAAAGCCGCATGGCGGCCCAGGAAAGCCGCGTGCATTCCAGGCTGGAAGCGCGCAAGAACGAAATGCGCCGCCGGGCATTGGAAATGGTCATGGCCAGGGACGACGCCTATCAGCGCGTCATCGCCGCCCTGGCGCGTCAAGACTTCACCGCCAAGAACCTGCTGCGCCGCCAGCAGCTCTACGACCAGGAACGCGTCGCCGATCTGGGCCGCGCCATGATCGACCACACCGCCGCCGAGGCCGATCTGGTGCGCGCCACCGGTCAGTTCTGGCTGGTGCAGGCGCGCATGGCGGTGATGGTGGGCGAACACCCCGGGCGCGGTCTGGAAGAAGGATTTCTCGCCGCCGCCGTGGGCGCGGACGAGGGCGGAGAAGGTTTCGTGCCCAAGGCCGGAACCGGCTTCGGCCAGAACGATCAGGACGAATTCAAGCGACGGGAAACACTGCAATGAGAATGACGTCGGCCCTGTTGGGCATGTTCGCCGCCGTTGGTCTTTGGATCTCGGGACCGGCCGCCTTCGCCGCCGAACGCCCGCTGGGCTTTGCCGTGTCCGGCGTGGTGGCCGCCGTCCATGTCCGCGCCGGGGACGCCGTGAAGGCGGGCGACGTCCTGGCCGCGCTCGACGCCCAACCGTTCGAGGCGCGCAAGGCCGCCGCCGACGCGGTCCAAGCCGCCGCCAAGGTGATCTTGGACACCGCCGATTTGCGCCTCAAGCAAACGCAGGAACTGTTCGACGCGCTGTCCACCTCCGCCGAGACGGTGGAGCAGGCCCGCACCGAACGCGCTCGCGCGCGCATCCGCTTCGAAGACGCGCGCCGCGACGCTCGCGTCGCCGCGTGGGAACTGGACCGCGCCGCCCTCAAGGCGCCGTTCGCGGGAACGGTGCGCGCGGTTCCGGGCTATCCGGGCATGGTGGTCGCATTGGACGGCGGCGCGCCCGCGGTCGTGGTCCTGGACGGCGAGTAGTCAATGATCGGATCGTGAACCGCGTGTCTCACGGCCATTCCCGGTTCCTTTGATCCAAGGAACCGTCACAAGCGGTTACGCCAGTTGGCCGTGGCAGTGCTTGAACTTCTTGCCGGACCCGCACGGGCAGGGTTCGTTGCGTCCGACCCGGCCCCAGGATTCGGGGGCCCCGTCGCCAGCTCTCGCCGTCTCGGCCGTCGCGGAATCCCCGGAGAAGGCGGAGGCATCCTCGTGGCTTTCCACGGTCCGGCCAGGACCTTGCGGCAGCAGGCCGTCGGTGGGCATGACTTGAAGTTCGACATGCGCCAGCACGGTGGTGACGCGTTCGCTGATGGCGTCAAGCAGGACGTTGAACAGTTCGAAGGCTTCGCGCTGGTATTCGCGCAGCGGATCCTTCTGCGCGTAGGCGCGCAGCCCGATGCCCTGGCGCAGGTGGTCCAGCGTCAACAGGTGGTCCTTCCACATCTGATCCAGGATGGACAGATAGAGGCTCTTTTCCACGTCGCGCATGACGTCGGCGCCATACTTCGCGACCTTTTCCGCTTGGCGGCGGTCGCAGGCGTCCGTCACGCGGGCTCGGATTTCCTGGTCCGCGATGCCTTCCTCGGCCGCCCACTCCTTGACCGGCAGGTCCAGGCCGAAGACGCGCAGCACTTCCTCGTGCAGGCTCGAGACGTCCCATTCGTCGGCGTAGGCCTTTTCCGGGATGGTGCGCGCGACCAGGCTGTCGATGATGTAATGGCGCATGCCGACGATGTCGTCGGCCACGTCCTTGGCGGCCATCAGATCCTTGCGCTGTTCGTAGATGACCTTGCGCTGGTCGTTCATCACGTCATCGAATTTCAGCAGGTTCTTGCGAATTTCAAAGTTGCGCGCCTCGACCTTCTGCTGCGCCTTTTCCAGCGCCTTGTTGATCCACGGATGCTCGATGGCCTCGCCTTCCTCAAGCCCCAGCTTGACCAGCATGCCGTCGATGCGTTCGGACCCGAAGATGCGCATCAGGTCGTCTTCCAAAGACAGGAAGAAGGCGCTGCCGCCGGGGTCGCCCTGGCGGCCTGAACGGCCGCGCAGCTGATTGTCGATGCGGCGGCTTTCATGGCGTTCGGTGCCGACGATGAACAGGCCGCCCGCATCCAGCGCGATGGTCTTGTTGGCTTCGACCTCGGCCTTGATCCTGGCGATGGCCGCGTCGCGTTCCTGTCCCTCGGGCAGCTCGCCCAGTTCGCGCAGGATGCGCATGTCCAGGTTGCCGCCCAGCTGAATGTCGGTGCCGCGGCCCGCCATGTTGGTGGCGATGGTCACCGCGCCGGGCAGACCTGCGTCGGCGACGATGAAGGCTTCCTGTTCGTGATGACGCGCGTTCAATACGTTGTGCTTGATGCCCTTGCTCTTGAGCAGCTTGGACAGGTACTCGGACTTTTCGATCGACACGGTGCCGACCAGGACCGGCTGCTTGCGCTCCTGGCAGTCCACGATCAAATCCACGATGGCGTCGAATTTCTCCCGCGCGGTGCGGTAGACCACGTCGTTCTGGTCCTTGCGGATGCAGGGCCGGTGGGTCGGCATCTCGACCACTTCGAGCTTGTAGATCTCGGAAAATTCGCCCGCTTCGGTCATCGCCGTGCCGGTCATGCCGGCCAGCTTGGGATACATGCGGAAATAGTTCTGGAAGGTGATCGAGGCCAGCGTCTGGTTCTCGTTCTGGACGGTCACGCCTTCCTTGGCCTCCAGCGCCTGATGCAGGCCTTCGGAGAAGCGCCGCCCTTCCATCATGCGCCCGGTGAATTCGTCGATCAGCACCACCCGGTCGTCCTGGACGATATAGTCGACGTCGCGCTGGTGCATGGTGTGCGCGCGCAGCGCCTGGTTCACGTGCTGGACCAGCCCGACGTTGGCGAGGTCGTAGAGCGAGCCTTCCTTCATCAGACCCGCGTCGCGCAGCAGCTGTTCGGCGTGTTCGTTGCCGTCCTCGGTCAAGGTGACGGCGCGGGCCTTTTCGTCCTTTTCGTAGTCCGCTTCGGTGAGCAGCGGGATCAGCGTGTTGACGGCCTTGTAGAGTTCCGACGAATCTTCCGCCGCGCCGGAAATGATCAACGGCGTGCGGGCTTCGTCGATGAGGATCGAATCCACTTCGTCAACGATGGCGAAATTGAATTCCCGCTGCACCATTTCGGTGAGGTGGAATTTCATGTTGTCGCGCAGATAGTCGAAACCGAATTCGTTGTTGGTGCCGTAAGTGATGTCGCTGGCGTAGGCTTCCTTGCGTTCCCAGTCCGACAGGCCGTGCAGGATGCAGCCCGTGGTGAGCCCGAGGAACCCGTAGACCCGGCCCATCCATTCGGCGTCGCGCCGCGCCAGGTAATCGTTGACCGTGACCACGTGCGCGCCCTTGCCCGCGATGGCGTTGAGATAGACCGCCAGCGTCGCCGTCAGGGTCTTGCCTTCACCGGTCTTCATTTCCGTGATCTGGCCGCGGTGCAACACGATGCCGCCCATCATCTGGACGTCGAAATGGCGTTGACCCAGCACGCGCTTGGCGGCTTCGCGGACGGTGGCGAAGGCGTCGGGCAGGATGTCGTCCAGGGTTTCGCCGTCCGCCAGGCGCTGGCGCAGCCACGGCGTGCGGGCTTTCAGGTCGTCGTTGCTGAGCGCCTCGACCTCCGGCTCCAAGGCGTTGATCGCCTCGACGGTCTTCTTCAGGCCTTTGATGTAGCGGTCGTTGGCCGAACCGAACAGCTTTTTGGCGAGCGCGCCGAGCATGGCGGGATGTCCCCTTGAACGGAGGTTGACGGGCGGGTGAGCGTGGGGCGGAACGGGCCCCTTTTCCCAGCGGTGGACAAGAATCAAGGCCGCCCACCCCATCTGTCAACGCATGGGGGGGAGAAACCCTCGATTTTTCTAGAAATTCACGGTGAGCTGCAAGCTGCCGTAACGGTCGCTCTTGTCCTGGGTTTCGAATTCCCGGGTGCGCTGGACGTGGCTGACGTCCAGCCGCGCGCCCTGGAGGCCCCAGGCCGGGGGCAGGGGCACATGGGTCATGATGCCAAACCGGCTTTCCAGGACCCAGGGCTTCTTGTCCACGTCGGGGCTGTCGCGGTACGTGTTGCCGTCCAGAAAAATGTCCCACGCGACGGCGCGGACTTCCGCGCCCGCGTACAGCGACCAGACCCAGTCCCCCGGCCGTTTGGCGGGCAAGGCGAAGGTGCCGTAGACCGGGCCGTATTCGTGGCCCAATCCACTGCCGAACCGCACCGTTCCGCCCACTCCCGCGCCGGTCCTGACGTTGCCCAGTTGCGCCGTGCCATGACCGACGACGTCGAAACCGGGCCAAGTCCCGCCGAACGGCGACCAGGTGTCGGTGCGCAGCTTCACCGTGCGGGTGGCGAGCAGGCCCGGTTCGTCGTGGATTTGGTGCGACCAGCCGTGGGAACGGGGCACGTTGATCTGGTCGTGGAACCAGTTCTGCACCTCGCCCGCGTGGGCCAGGGGGCCGACCACGCCCAGGTCCAGCTCCACGCTGTCCATGCGCGACCAGTCCCCGCCCCGTGGGGCGTCGTCGTCCTGGGCGGTGAAGGCGAAATAGGTCCATCCCGCATACGGACGGTCCCCCGGCGGCGGGGTTTGGGCCTGCACGTCGCCCGGGGTGAACATGTCCTGGCCGAAGGCCCAGCCCATGCGCATGCCCTCGGCCCCGTCCTCGAACGCCGTGACGTCGGCCAGCCACCGGGCGGCGTCTTGCACCCATTCGCCCGGTTCGTCCGGCTGCACGGCGATGCGCATGCCGTTGGTGTAGTGGCGGTCGGTGTCGGCCACCTTGTCGTTGTCCCATTGGAACGTGTAATCCCCCGCCCGGGACGGCGCGGGCGTCAAGGCCGCGGTCCAGGCGGCGATCAAAAGCGGAACAAAGCGCGGGATGCGGGTCATGGCGCGCAGCATAGCGCAAATCGGGGCCTCGGACAGCCCCCCAACGCGGTGACGGCGCTTGTGCGGCGGCGTGCAATGTGCTTTCGTCACGGCGACAACAGCGGGGGGTTCCTGATGAAGACCAAACGTATCGCCGCCGCCCTTTTGGGCGCTTGCCTGGCCCTTCCGGCGTGGGCCGTCGATCCCGCCGGCGTGGTCGTCGCGCGGATCAACGGCACGGAGCTTCTCCTCGGCGATGTCGAGGAGGCGCGCAGCCTCTTGCCCGCCGAACTGCAAAACGCGCCGCTGGGCGCGGTGTATCCGCTGCTGTTGGATTCGCTGGTCAATTCCCGTTTGACCTCCGACGAGGCCATGCGCCAGGGGCTTCACGAAGGCGGCGAATACCGCCGCCGCATGGCGCGCGTCGCCGATCAGATCCTGGAACGCATGCTGCTGGCGCGCCATATCGAAGCCCAGGTCACCGACGCCAAGGTGCGCGAACGCTACGACGATTTGGTCACGCGCATGAAAAAAGAATCCGAGGTGCGCACCCGCCATATCCTGGTGGAGGACGAGGCCCAGGCGAAGGCGCTGGTCAAGAAGCTCGACGGCGGCGAGGACTTCGCCCAACTGGCGCGGGACAACTCGCTGGACGCCAGCCGCGCGGACGGTGGCGAACTGGGGTGGGTCGGTCCGTTCACGCGGTTTCGCGATTATTACAAGGCCGCCTCGGCCCTGAAGCCGGGCAAACACTCCGCCCAACCCGTCCAAACGGATTTCGGCTGGCACGTGATCGAGGCTCTGGAGGTCCGCCCCGTGACCATGCCGGCCTTCGAGGCGTTGAAGCCCACGCTGGTCGGCGAACTGTCCGCCGAACTCGGCCAGGATTTGGTGAAAAGCTTGCGCGACAAGGCCGAAGTTGAAAAAATGTCGTACGAAGAACTGGTCATGACCCTGAAAAAATAAAACCAACGGGACATCGCTATGAAACTGGAAAAATCGCCCCTGGCCCCCGCCGCCTTTCCGTCGCTGCCGGACATCGCGGGCGTGCGTTTCGCCACCGCCCAGGCCGGGATCAAATACAAGGGCCGCACCGACGTGTTGCTGGCGGAATTCGACGCCGGGACCACCGTGGCCGGGGTGTTCACCCGGTCCAAGACCGCGTCCGCGCCGGTGCTGCGCTGCCGCAAGCATCTGGCGGGCGGAAGGGTGCGGGCGCTGGTGGTGAATTCGGGCAATTCCAACGCCTTCACCGGACGGCGCGGCGAAGCGTCCGTCGACGCCATCCTCAAGGCCGTGGCCGAGGCCGTCGGCTGTTCCGAAGGCGAAGTGTTCAGCGCGTCCACCGGCGTGATCGGCGAGCCGCTGCCCCACGGGCGCATCATCGACGTCATGGCGGGGCTGAAGTCCGGCCTGGGCGCGGCGTCGTGGGAAGACGCCGCGCGCGCCATCATGACCACCGACACCTTCCCCAAGGGCGCGACCGCCACCGCCGATATCGGTGGGGTCAAGGTCACCGTCAACGGCTTCGTCAAGGGGTCCGGCATGATCGCGCCGGACATGGCGACCATGCTGGGCTACATCGTCACGGACGCCGACATTCCCGCGCCGGTTCTACAGGCATTGTTGAGCCCGGCGGCGGACGCCAGCTTCAACGCCATCACGGTGGACAGCGACACCTCGACGTCCGACACCGTGATGCTGTTCGCCACCGCCAAGGCCGGCAATCCCCAGCCCCAGGGCGTGGACGATCCCAAGATCGCGGATTTCAAGCGCGCATTGGACGCGGTGTGCCTGGACCTCGCCCATCAGGTGGTGCGCGACGGCGAGGGCGCGACCAAGTTCGTGTCCATCGCCGTCACCGGCGCGGCCGACGACGGGGCGGCCAAGCGTATCGGTCTGGTGATCGCCAATTCGCCGCTGGTCAAGACCGCGATCGCGGGCGAGGACGCCAACTGGGGCCGCATCGTCGCCGCCGTCGGCAAGGCGGGCGAGGAAGCCGACCGCGACAAGCTGGCCATCCGCATCGGCGGCGTCCAGGTGACGGACGGCGGCATGCGGGTCGAAGGCTATGACGAGGCCCCCGTCGCGGCCCACATGAAAGGCCAGGACATCGCGATCGAGGTCGACGTGGGCGTCGGGTCCGGTTCCGCCACGGTGTGGACCTGCGATTTGACGCACGGCTACATTTCCATCAACGCGGACTACCGGTCATGAGCGGGGGCGAGGGCGCGTGCTGGATCGCGTTGGATCCCGCGAACGTCGCGGTTTTGGAAACGCCCCGCCTGCGCCTGCGCCGCTTTCATGACGACGACTTGGAACGTCTGCGCGACGCCACCTTCATCGCCGGCGACATCGAGGAATTCCTGAACCAGGCTCTGCTGGATCAGGTGGACAACATCCGCCACGTGTTCGTGTTGGAGCGGCGCATCGAGGGCGACCTCATCGGCTGCGCCGAACTGGACATGAAGAACGACGTCAACTTCACCTGTTGGATGGACGCCGAACACAAGGGACAGGACTACCGCGCCGAGGCGATGCAGGCCTTGGCCCGCTTCGCCGTGCGCCGCGCGGGCGTGGACATGATGCGCGCCGACGCCGACGGTCCCGACCCGGCGATGGAAAAGGCCGGCTTCCACGCCTGCGACAACGGGCGGTGCTACGCCCAGTCCGCCGCCGACTGGTGGGCGCGGGAACAGGCAAAGCCCACCGTTCTGGTGGTGGCGGCGGCGTTGGTGGACCCGGACGGGCGGGTGCTGGTGGCTCAACGGCCGGTGGGCAAGACCATGGCTGGATTGTGGGAGTTTCCGGGCGGCAAGGTGCACGCCGACGAAACGCCCGAGATCGCCCTGATCCGGGAGCTGCGCGAGGAACTGGGCATCGAGGTGGGGGAAAGCTGCCTCGCGCCGCTGACCTTCGCCAGCTACGCATACGAAAGTTTCCATCTGCTGATGCCGCTCTACGTCGTGCGCACCTGGAAAGGCAAGGGGACGCCCCACGAGGGCCAGGCGCTCACCTGGGTCAAGCCCAACCGTCTGCACAATCTTCCCATGCCCCCCGCCGACATACCCCTTTGCGCCATGTTGATGGATATGTTGTGAGGGCGTAAGCTTCTTCCATGACCGACGCGCCCGTCACCGCGTGCGTCCTGGTGATCGGCAACGAGGTTCTGTCGGGCCGCACCCGGGACGCCAATATCCACCATCTGGCCGGGGAACTCACGGCGCTGGGCATCCGCGTGGCCGAATGCCGCGTGGTTCCCGACCTCGAGGACGAGATCGTCGCGGCGGTCAACCACTGCCGCGCCAAATACGCCTACGTGTTCACCACCGGCGGCATCGGTTCGACCCACGACGACATCACCGCCCAGTCCATCGCCAAGGCCTTCGGCTTGCCGTTCGGCGTGCATCCCGAAGCCGAGCGCATCCTGTTGGATCATTACGGCGATCGCGCCAACCCCGCGCGCATGCGCATGGCGCTGATGCCCCAAGGGGCTTCGCTGATCGACAACCCGGTGTCCCGCGCGCCGGGGTTCCGGGTGGAAAACGTGTTCGTCATGGCGGGCGTTCCGGTGATCGCGCGCGCCATGTTCGACGGCGTGAAGGCGGAGCTCAAGGGCGGCAAAAAGCTTCTGGCGCGCACCGTCTCGGTGGTGGAGATGTCGGAAGGCATGCTGGCCGACGATTTGGCGCGGGTGCAAGGCGAGCATCCGGGGGTGGAGATCGGATCCTATCCCTTCATCAAGTCGGGCGGGTTCGGCGTCAACATCGTGGTGCGCGGCGAGGATGAAAGCCTGATCAAAGCCGCCTGCGCCGCCGTTTCCCGGATGATCCGGGCCGCCGGCGGCGCGCCCGTGGACGGCGAAACCAAGGGCGAGGTTCCGTGTTGATGGTTTGCCCCTCAAACGCCGGCGCTCAGTCGCGCTTCCAAACGGAACCATGAAAGCCGTCATCGTTCCGTTTGGCGTCAGCGTTTGAAGATGACGTCCTCGACGTCGATCCGGTCCTGCCAGCCGTGGCGGACCAGTTCCGGATCCTCGTGTTCTTCCTCGGGCCAGCCGACGCACAGATAGGCGATGAAGCGCCAGCCTTCCGGCGCGTCCAGGATGCGGTCGATCTCAGTGGGCTCGACGATCGACACCCAGCCCACGCCCACGCCGCGCGCGCGCGCCGCCAGCCACAGGGTGTGCACCGCCATCACCACGGAATAGTCCAACGTTTCGGGCATGGTCTTCTGGCCGAGCCCATGGCCGTGGTCCGTGCTCCGGTCGCAATAGCCGGCCAGTTGCACCGGCGCGCGGTCCATGCCGGACAGCTTCAGTTGCGCATAGGTCCGCGCCCGCTCACCCGCGTAGTCCGCCAACGCGTCGGCGTTGCAGGCGGCGAAGTGGTCGCGCACGGCGCGGCGGCACGCTTGATCCTCGACCAAGACGAAGCGCCACGGCTGGCTGTTGCCGACCGAAGGCGCGAGCGCCGCCAGACGGAGCAGCTCGTCCAACAGATCGTCCGGCAACGGGTCCGCGCGGAACCGCCGCACGTCGCGCCGCCAACGCAGCAACGTCTGGAACGTCTCTGCGAACACGTCGTCGAACACCGGCGCGTGCTGGTTCATGGATCCCCCCCGGATGAAAATCAATTCCCCTTCATACGCCACCAGCAAATTCTTGCAACCCCGCCCGTCCCGGCATAGGTTTTGCGCATGGCGAACGCCATCATCGCGGGCGTGGCGGAATCGGTAGACGCGCCAGACTTAAAATCTGTTGGGGTTCGCCCCGTGCCGGTTCAAGTCCGGCCGCCCGCACCATTGAACCCAAAAACGCCCCAGTGGGGCGTTTTTGGGTTCAATCCCCCGGAGGGACGGGGCGGCACGGGG
>JADGBG010000019.1:23536-35952 GCA_015231605.1 Alphaproteobacteria bacterium
CCCAGTGGGGCGTTTTTGGGTTCAATCCCCCGGAGGGACGGGGCGGCACGGGGAGCAAAAAAGCCTCTTCCCATCGGAAGAGGCTTTTTCGTTCACCATCGCGGTGGCGGTCAGATCTTGCCGACTTCCTTTTCATAGGCCTCGCGGACGGCGCGGGTGATGTCGCCGACCTTGTATTCGGTGTCGCCGATGCGGCCCACGGGGGTGACTTCGGCGGCGGTGCCGGTAAGGAAGATCTGCGTGGCCGCGGGCAGTTCGTCGGGCATGATGGCCCGTTCCACCACCTCGATGCCGAGGCGGCCGGCGAGGTCGATCACGGTGCGCCGCGTGATGCCGTCGAGGAAGCAGTCCGGGATCGGCGTGTGCAGCTTGCCGTCGCCGAATTCCATGAAGATGTTGGCGCCGGTGGCTTCGGCCACGCGGCCGCGGTAGTCGAGCATCAGCGAATCCACGTAGCCGTGGCGTTCGGCGTCGTGCTTGGACAGCGTCGCGATCATATAGAGCCCGCATGCCTTGGCGTGAACCGGAGCGGTGTCGGGGGCGGGGCGGCGCCATTTGGAAAGTTCCAGGGAAATGCCCTTTTCCCGCGCTTCGGGTGAAAAGTAGGACGGCCATTCCCACGCCGCAACGGCCAGATGGATGGTGTTCTTCTGCGCGGCCACGCCCATCATTTCACTGCCGCGCCACGCAATGGGACGCAGGTAGCCGTTGGTGATGGTGTTGACGGCGCAAGCCTCTTCGCACGCCTTGTCGATCTGTTCCACGCTGAAGGGGATTTCAAAGCCGAGGATTTCCGCCGACTTGATCAGCCGTTCGGAGTGTTCGCGCAGCTTGAAGATCTTGCCGTTGTACATCCGCACGCCTTCGAACACGCCGGAGCCGTAGTGCAGCGCATGCGTCAGAAGATGGACCTTGGCGTCGCGCCAGTTCACCATTTCGCCGTCGTACCAGATGTGGCCGTCGCGATCGTCGTAAGCGGATCCCGCCATTGTCTTCACCCCTTGAATGTGTGTGGCCTGCGTGGATGTCCCGGAAAGGGAGTTGCGCTTTCTAGCAGAATTGGGCATATACGTCAATATTACTGACGTATTTTGCAGGAGGGCGCATGGCCCACCCGGACACCGACGCGCTCCCGGATTTCCTGGGCGAGGAGGAGCTGCGCCGGGCGATGGAACTGTTGTTCTTCGCCTACCGCGACTTCACCGGGGAGGCCGACGCCATCCTGGCCGAGGACGGGTTCGGGCGGGCGCACCACCGAGTGGTTTACTTCATCAAGCGCAACCCCGGCATTTCCGTGAACCAGTTGTTGGGGATTCTCAAGATCACCAAGCAAGCCCTGGCGCGCGTGTTGGGTCAGTTGGTGCGCGAAGGCTTCGTGCGTCAGGATACCGACCCCGCCGACCGCCGCCGCCGCACCCTGGCGTTGACCGCCAAGGGCGACGCGTTGGAAGGCCGTCTGACCGCATGCCAGAGCGCGCGCGTGCGCCGCGCGTTCGAGGCCGCCGGGGCGGATGCGGTGCGGGGCTTCTCCGAAATCCTCACCCTGATGATCAACGCGGACGAGCGCAACCGGTTCACCGGCGGCGGTCCCCATACCGGCAAAGTGTGATAGTCTGGTTGCGGACCGATTGACAAGGAGACGCCTCGCCATGGCCGCCGACCTGCCGCACATCCTGGTGGTGGACGACGATGACCGCCTGCGCAAGCTGTTGCAGAAGTACCTTTGCGACAACGGCTTCGTGGTGGTCAGCGCCAACGACGCCCCGGACGCGCGCCACAAGCTGGCGTCCGTGGAATTCGACCTGATCGTGCTGGACCTGATGATGCCGGGGGAAAACGGGCTGGACTTCGCGTCCGATCTTCGCCGCACGTCGGACATTCCGATCCTCATGCTGACCGCGATGGGCGAGGCCGACGACCGTATTCGCGGCCTGGAAAGCGGCGCGGACGACTACCTCACCAAGCCGTTCGAGCCGCGCGAACTGCTGCTGCGCATCAACGCCATTCTCAAGCGCGTCACGGCCCCGGGGGCGGGCAAGACCGAGGGCGCGCGCATCGTCATGGGCGCGGCCGAATTCGACGCCCTGCGCGGCGAATTGACCGTCTACGGGGAACCCGTACGCCTCACCACCGTCGAGGTGGAGTTGCTGCGCGTGCTGTCCGAACGCCCGGGCCATCCGTACACCCGCGAGGATCTGATCGAACGCACCGGGGCGGGGGACGGGGCGGGCGAGGCCGCCGCCGGCGGGCGCGCCGTGGACGTGCAAGTGACGCGCCTGCGGCGCAAGATCGAACCCGACCCCAAGACGCCCCGCTATCTCCGCACCGTGCGGGGGCAGGGCTATGTGCTGACGCCGGATTGACGGACGGAACGGGGGATCGATGCAGTTTTCCACCATGCTGAAACCGTACCTGCCGAAAAGCCTGCTGGGCCGCGCGGTGCTGATCATCGTCATGCCGCTGATCCTGTTGCAGGTGGTGAGCACCACGATCTTCTTTGAAAACCA
This sequence comes from Alphaproteobacteria bacterium, assembly GCA_015231605.1. Taxonomy (GTDB): domain Bacteria; phylum Pseudomonadota; class Alphaproteobacteria; order Rhodospirillales; family Magnetovibrionaceae; genus JADGBG01. Next base: position 26,044 of record JADGBG010000019.1, read on the forward strand.
CTGGAAGAAGGTCGGCCGCCGCTTGGCGCTGGGCGTCGCCGGGGATATCGAACTGGTGATCGGGAACATGCGCCGCCTGCCCGTCGGCGGTGATGTTCGGGGAATATTGATCGACGCCCAGGCGGCCACGCACATGAAGTTCGAATACCGCCCCGGATCCGTTCTGGCCGATACGCGTAAGACGGGGGAATACCTGTTGGTCGAGCAGTTGGTGGGGGCGATGGACGAGATTGTCCACAAACCGCATCGCATCGACGCCGGGGAGTCGGACAGCACCGTGATCATTGACGTGCAGCTGGCCGACGGCGTGTTGGCGGTCGAGGTGCCCCGCAAACGGCTCTTTTCCACCACGACCTACGTCTTCGTGCTGTGGATGGTGGGGACGTCCTTGCTGTTGTTCGGGGTGGCGGTGATCTTCATGCGCAACCAGGTCCGACCGATCCGCAAGCTCGCCATCGCCGCGGACGATTTCGGCAAGGGCCGCGACACGCCGGGATTCAAGCCCGAAGGCGCGTCGGAGGTCCGTCAGGCCGCCGGAGCCTTCATCGCCATGCGCGACCGGATCAAGCGCCAGATTCAGCAACGCACCGACATGCTGGCGGGGGTATCGCACGATCTGCGCACGCCGCTGACGCGCATGAAGTTGCAGCTCGAAATGATGGGGAACGCGGACGGCGTGGACGATTTGAAGTCCGACGTCCAGGACATGCAGCACATGCTGGAGGAATACTTGGCCTTCGCGCGCGGCGAGGGGGGCGAGGACGCCCGCGAGGTGGATCTGGGCGACATTCTGCGCGACCTGGTCGGTCAGGCGCGCCGTCAGGGCGCGGCCGTGGATCTCGAATGCGAAGGGGGCTTGCGGACCCGCGTCAAGGTCAATGCGCTCAAGCGCGCCTTCACCAATCTGTTGGAGAACGCCATCCGTCACGGCGACGCCGTGCGGGTGCGCGCCACGCACCAGGGCGAGGGCGTGGAGGTGGTGATCGACGACGACGGTCCCGGCATCCCGGAGGACAAGCGCGACGAGGTGTTCAAGCCCTTCATCCGGCTCGACGCGTCGCGCAATCCCGTCACCGGCGGCGTGGGGTTGGGCATGACCATCGCGCTCGACGCGGTGCGTGGCCACGGCGGCGACATCGTGCTCGAGGACGCGCCAGGCGGGGGGCTCAGGGTGCGCGTGCACCTGCCGCTGTGAACGCGGATTACCCTTTGTCTCCATGCGCATAACGTCTTATGATGTTGAGCGAATCGGACTGCCGAGAGGGCCTCATGCGACACATCAAATGGTTCGACGACTACGACACGGGGATCGAGGACATCGATACCGAACACCGGCGTCTGGCCGAACACCTCAACGAATTTTTCGCCACCTGCGACAGCAGTTGCGAACCGGCGGTGATGGTGCGCATTCTGGAAACCCTGCTGCGCGAAACCCAGCGCCACTTCGCCCATGAAGAGGAAATCATGGCCAAGGTGGGATTTCCGGGCCTTGACGGCCATCGTGTCGGCCATACCGCGTTGATCGACGAACTTCACGACACCATCGACAGCTTCCGCGCCGGCGTGACGGCGGAATTGACGGCCAAGACCACCCAGATGCTGGAAGACTGGCTGCTCCACCACATCCTCAACGAGGACAAAAAAATCGGGAAGCACACCGGCGCCATCGACTGACCCCGCCAATCTGACCAAACGGGGACCCCACTAACGGGGAATTCGAATTATGTCGCCGCCCTCGGCTTGCGTCCGCGCTTCGCGGGCCGCAGCGTGCGGCCCAGTTGGCCTTCCAGCTTTTCGACGAAGGTTGTCCTGCCCAGCGGACGGCCCGTGCCGGCGTGGGCGTGAAAGGCCCTGAGGTCGTCCTCCGCGTCCTTGCCACGCAGTAGCCCCGCCCAGTCGTCGCACCGTTTCAGCAAGGGTTTCACCCGCACCAGATCGTCGTCCTGTCCGGAGAGGTGTGCCTTGGCGCTGCTCCACGCGTACTGGCGGGCGGAGCGGGCCAGGCCGGCCTTGACCGGGTTGCGCTCGACATACGCGGCGGCGCGCAGCAGGTGTTCGTCGTCCATGGGGAAGGAGGAAAACCGCCCCTGCCACAGATAACCGGACCATTGCTCGCGGACGTTGACGTGGCGGGTGTAGCGCCGGTGCGCCTCGCCCACCGCGCGGGCCAGGCCATTCTCGTCACGGGGTACCAGGATGAGGTGGACATGGTTGGGCATCAGGCAATAGGCCCACACTTCCACCCCGTGCTTCGCGCACCACTCGGCCATCAATGCCTTGTAGACGCGGTAGTCGTCGTCGCAAAAGAACGTCTCCTGCCGCCGGTTCCCCCGCTGCACCACATGATGCGGAACGCCGGGAACGACAACACGGGCCAAACGCGCCATGACCAATCTCCTTTTGATGCCGGATGAAGGTCTCAAGGGTAACGGCGTGGCGGCGTATCGGCAAGGAAAATAATATTGTGTCCCCGTTATAAATGATAAACGACATGAAACGACATGAAGGGGAGTTGTGTATCCGGATGTTTCCGAAAGTGCCGCAATGGCGCGCAAGACTTGGAATGGCGGTTAGTTCGCCAATTCCTTGGATCGCCGGGCCGCCGCCGCGACGGCCTTGTCCATGAGGTCGGTGAGGCCGGTTTCGCCCATGAGGATTTCCAGCGCGGCGGCGGTGGTGCCGCCCGGCGACGTGACGTTTTGGCGGAGCGTATGGGCCGCTACGGACGAGTGGTGGAGCAGTTCGCCCGCCCCGGCCACGGTGGCGCGCGCCAGGCGTTCGGCGAGTTCCGGGTCGAGGCCCGCGCGCCGTCCGGCCTCGGCCAGGGCTTCGGCCATCAGGAACACATAGGCCGGGCCGCTTCCGGACACCGCCGTCACGGCGTCCATGTGGACCTCGTCGGCAATCCATTCCACCTGGCCGACCGCGGCCAGCAGGTTCTGGCACAATGTCCGTTGAGCATCCGTCACATGGGCGTTGGGGCAGCACACCGTGACGGCGCGTCCGACGGCGGCGGGGGTGTTGGGCATGGCGCGCACGATGGCGGTCGCGCCGCCCAACGCCGCCTCGAACCCCGCGATGGTGCGGCCCGCCGCGATGGACAGGAACACCGGATGGCCGGGAATGTCGGCGAAGGCCGGGAGCACCGCGTCCATCATCTGCGGCTTCACCGCCAGGATCACCACGTCGGGGGCGTAGCCGAAATCCAGCCCGTTCGCGCCGTCCAGCACCTGGACGCCGTGGCGCTGGCGCAAGGTGTCGGCCAGTTCGGCGTTGGGTTCGACGACGGTGATGTCGGAGGGGGACGCGCCGCGCGCGATCCAGCCGTCCAGCATCGCGCCGCCCATCTTGCCGCAGCCGACCAGGAGGATGGCGGTCATGACCTTAGGCCTCGCCCACGGTTTCCAGCATGGCGGCCTCGATGGCCTGTTCGGCGCTATAGCCGCCCCAGATCACGAACTGGAACGCCGGGTAGAAGCGTTCGCATTCGTACATGGCGGTTTCCACCATGTCCTGGACCTGTTCGCGGGTGGGGCCAATCGCGCCGCGCAGCGGCAGCGCATGGCGATACATCGGCAGGCCTTCCTCGGCCCACAGAGTGAAGTGGCCCAACCACAGCCGTTCGTTCACCCGCATCAGAAGCTCGTGCACCTCGCCCTGGCGGGCCTTCGGCACGCGCATGTCAAAGGCGCAGTTGAACTGCATGGCCTCGGCGTTGTCGCTCCACACGAAATGCAGGGACAGATCGCACCACTTGCCCGGCGCCTGGACCAGGATTTCGGTATCGCAGCTGCGCTGCGTCTGCCATTCGTACAGGCCCACGGTGCTTTCCACCACGTCCATGGGATGGTGCTCGTTGTGATATTCGATGGTGCGGTGCATGGTCGGCATGCCGGCCTCTCCCCCAATGCGCTTTTTGTCCATGTGGTGTGGCGCGAAAAGCGCCAAGCACAAGATGTAGTGTGGAGAAGCCCCCCTGGCCCCGCAAGCGGAGTCCAGCGGTTTTTTGTGGATAATTGACTCTTTTGATGCAAACGCCAATGGATTCAATGCGCTAGCGCATGGCCTCCCCCGAGTCGCCGAATCGGACGAATCGGACGGCGTAAGCGATTCGGAACAAACACTTTTTCCGGTTTTGTCGGGAATCGGGGGAATCGCCCCTCATCCGGGGTCAGCCCTTGGCGTTGAGCTGGGTTTCCAGTTCCGCGACGCGGGCTTCGAGACGCTCCTGTTCGGCGCGGGCCTTGGCGGCCATGGCCTTGACGGCGTCGAATTCCTCGCGCGTGACCAGGTTCATGTCGGCCAGCAGGCGTTCCAACTGGCGGCGCAGCAGGGAATCGGCGTCGCCCTTGAGTCCCGTCACCGCGGAGGCCGCGCCGCTGGCGACCCGGGCCAAATCGTCGAGAAGGCTGTTGGAAGTCTGCATCGCTGAAAATCCCCGTGGCTAGGTGGTCGGGCCGCATTATGAAACGACCGTGCGTTCGGCGCAACCGGATAAGCGCCGGGCTTTACGTGTGGCCCGCAACCCCGTTATAACGAAAGGATAACCAGGAAGGAACAATCCCATGTACGTGGTTACCGGCGGGGCGGGGTTCATCGGCTCCAACATCGTGTGGGCGCTGGAACGGCGCGGCTATTCCAAGATCGTGGTGGTCGATAGGCTGCGCGACGGCGTCAAGTGGAAGAACATCGCCAAGCGCGAGCTGTTCGACGTGGTCCATCCCGACAACCTGTTCGCGTTCCTGAACGAACACCAGGGCGACATCCAGGGCATCTTCCACATGGGGGCGATTTCGGCCACCACGGAAACCGACGGCGACAAGATCATGGACAACAACTTCCGTCTGTCGCTGGACCTGTGGAAGTGGTGTTCGGCGCATCACACGCGTCTGATCTACGCGTCCAGCGCCGCGACCTACGGCGACGGCGAAAACGGCTTCGACGACGACATGAGTTTGGAGGCCCTGGAAAGGCTGCGCCCGCTCAACCCTTACGGATGGAGCAAGCACCTGTTCGACCGGCGCGTGATCCGCACCGTGATCAACGGCGAAGGCCATCCGCCGCAGTGGGTGGGGCTCAAGTTCTTCAACGTCTACGGCCCCAACGAGGACCACAAGGGCACCATGAAGTCCGTGGTCAACCACGTTTTTCCCGTGGCCAAGGCCGGGGAGGCGGCGAAGCTGTTCAAGTCCCACAATCCGGACTACGAGGACGGCGGGCAGCTGCGCGACTTCGTGTTCATCGACGACTGCGTCGACGTGATGATGTGGTTCCTGGACCATCCGGACGTATCCGGGGTGTTCAACTGCGGCACCGGGAAGGCGCGGCCGTTCCGGGATCTGGCCGCCGCGGTCTACCGCGCGTTGGGCCAGGAGCCCAAGATCGAATACGTCCCCATGCCGGAACACCTGCGGGACAAGTACCAGTATTACACCCAGGCCGACATGACCAAGTTGCGGAACGTGGGCTACGATCGCCCGTTCACCGAGCTTGAGGACGGCGTGCGCGTCTACGTGCAGGACCACCTCGACGCCGACGATCCCGTGCGCTGACCATGTTCGCCATCGCCTTTCCCATGATCGATCCGGTGCTGGTCGAAATCGGACCCGTCGCCATCCGCTGGTACGCGTTGGCCTACATCGCCGGTCTGGTGCTGGGGTGGCGCTACATGATCTGGCTGGCGCGCCAGACCGGCTCGCTGGTGCGTGAAAAGGACGCCGACGATTTCCTGACGTGGGCGACCTTCGCCGTGATCATCGGCGGGCGGCTTGGCTACGTCTTGTTCTACAAGCCCGGACATTACCTGTCCCACCCGGCGGAAATCCTGCAGACCTGGCAAGGCGGCATGTCGTTCCACGGCGGGTTCCTGGGCGTGCTGATCGCCACCGTCATGTTCACGCGGCTGCGCGGCATCCGGTTCTGGGCGTTCATCGACATGGCGGCGGTGGTGACGCCCATCGGCCTGTTCTTCGGGCGCATCGCCAACTTCATCAACGCCGAACTGTGGGGCCGCGTCAGCGATGCGCCCTGGGCGATGGTGTTTCCGGGCGCGGGGCCGTTGCCGCGCCACCCCAGCCAACTGTACGAAGCCGCGCTGGAAGGTCTGGTCTTGCTGGTCATCCTGCATCTGGTGTGGCGGCGCGATGCGTTGCGGCTGCACCCCGGCGTCATCAGCGGCGCGTTTCTGATGGGCTATGGCGCGTCGCGGACCGTGGTGGAATTCTTCCGCGAACCGGACGCGCACCTGGGCCTTCTCGCGGGCGGCGCGACCATGGGGCAGTACCTGTCGGTACCGATGGTCCTCGCCGGGGCGGCCTTGGCGTGGTATGCCCGCACCCGGCCCCGGGCCAAACCCGAATAACCCCGCCCGACGACAAGGATCCGCCGCTCGTGAAAGTCGATCTGTTCGATTTCGATTTGCCATCGGAACGCATCGCCCAAACCCCGGCGAGCCCGCGCGACGGCGCGCGCCTGTTGGTGGCGGGGACGGACGGACTGGCGGACAGGACGGTCCTGGACCTTCCCGAATTTCTGCGGCCTGGCGACGTGATGGTGTTCAACGACACCCGCGTCATACCGGCGCGTCTGACCGGCAAGCGGGGCGAGGCGGGAATCGAGGTGACGCTGCACAAACGCGAAGGGCTGGATGCGTGGCGCGCCTTCGCCCGCCCGGCGAAGAAGTTGAAGAAAGGCGACGCCATCGTTTTCGCGCCGTCGCTATCCGCCATTGTTGCGGAAAAAGGCGACGCCGGGGAAGTGACGTTGGCGTTCGACCGGTCCGGAGACGAACTGATGGCGGCGCTGGACGAATTCGGCGCGATGCCCCTGCCGCCCTACATCAAACGCCCGAAGGGGGGCTTGGAAGAAGACCGCGACACGTATCAGACCCTGTTCGCCGACCGCCCCGGCGCGGTGGCCGCGCCCACGGCGGGGCTGCATTTCACCGAACGGTTGCTCAAGGCGATCGAGGATCGCGGCGTGAAGACCGCGCGCGTGACGCTGCACGTCGGCGCGGGGACGTTCCTGCCGGTCAAGGTCGACGACACCGATGACCACCGCATGCATGCGGAATGGGGCGAGGTCAGTCAGGCGACCGCCGACACCGTCAACCGGGCCCGCGCCGAAGGCGGGCGGGTGGTGGCGGTGGGCACCACGTCGCTCCGGCTTTTGGAAAGCGCGGCGGGGGACGATGGGGCTTTGCGTCCGTTTCTCGACGACACCGACATCTTCATCACGCCCGGCTATCGGTTTAAGATCGTGGATATGCTGATGACCAATTTCCATTTGCCGAAGTCGACGCTGTTCATGCTGGTCTCGGCGTTCGCCGGGCGGGAACCGATGCTCGACGCCTACGCCCACGCCATCGCCAACGAATACCGGTTCTACAGCTATGGCGACGCGTGCCTTTTGCAGCGGACGGAGGACGGCCAATGACCGCGTTCGGCTTCGAACTTTTGGCGACGGACGGCTTGGCCCGGCGCGGGCGCGTGACCACGGCGCACGGCGCGGTCAACACCCCCGCCTTCATGCCGGTCGGTACGGCGGCCACGGTCAAGGCCATGACCAACGACGCCGTCAAGGCCACGGGGGCGGAAATCATCCTCGGCAACACCTATCATCTGATGCTGCGTCCGGGGGCGGAGCGCGTGGCGCGGCTGGGCGGTCTGCACGACTTCATGAACTGGGATTTGCCGATCCTCACCGACAGCGGCGGATACCAAGTGATGAGCCTGTCTGAGTTGCGCAAGCTGGACGAGGACGGCGTGACGTTTCGCAGCCACGTCGACGGCGCCTACCACAAGCTGACCCCGGAACGCTCCATCGAAATCCAGCATCTGCTGGACGCCGACATCACCATGTGCTTCGACGAATGCCCGCCCTATCCGTGCGAAAAGGACGACGTGGCGCGCGCCACGGCGCTGTCCATGCGCTGGGCCAGGCGGTCGCGCGATGCCTTCGTCGACCGGCCGGGATATGGCCTGTTCGGCATCAGCCAGGGCGGCGTGCACGCGGATCTCCGCGAAGAATCCGCCAAGGCGCTGATCGACATCGGCTTCGACGGCTACGCCATCGGCGGCCTGGCGGTGGGCGAGGGGCGGGAGATGATGTTCGCCGCTCTCGACGTCACCACGCCGCACCTGCCGGTGGACCGGCCCCGCTATTTGATGGGCGTGGGCAAGCCGGAAGACATCGTCGGCGCGGTGGCGCGGGGCGTCGACATGTTCGACTGCGTGCTGCCGACGCGTTCCGGCCGCACCGCCCAGGCGTGGACGCGGCGAGGGGCGCTGAACCTGCGCAATGCCCGGCACAAGGACGACCCCCGCCCGATCGACGAGGCCTGCGCCTGCCCCGCGTGCCGCAACCACACACGGGCCTACCTGCACCACCTGATCCGGGCCGAGGAAATCCTGGGCGCGATGCTGCTGACGTGGCACAATCTGCACTATTACCAGGACCTGATGCGCGCCATCCGCGCGGCCATCGAAGCCGGAACCTTCGCCCAGTTCCAAAAGGACTTCGCGGCCCAGCAGGCCCAGGGCGACATCGCAGCGTTGGAGACACCGTGATATGAGCACCGAATCCCTTTCGCAACTGGGCCAGCAGGTCGGCGCGCCGGACAACCCGGACGCCGCGGTTCTGGAAACCGTGCCCAATCCTCAAGCCGGGACGGATTACGTCGCGCGCTTCACCGCGCCGGAATTCACCTCGCTGTGCCCCGTCACCGGACAGCCCGACTTCGCGCACCTCGTCATCGACTACGTGCCGGGGGACCGTCTGGTGGAAAGCAAGTCTCTGAAGCTTTATCTGACCAGTTTCCGCAACCACGGCTCGTTCCATGAGGACTGCACGATTTCCATCGCCAAGAAAATCGTCGCCGCCGCCAATCCCAAATGGCTGCGCATCGGTGGCTACTGGTACCCGCGCGGCGGCATCCCCATCGACGTCTTCTGGCAGACGGGCGAACCACCCCGTGGCGTGTGGCTCCCCGACCAGGGCGTGCCGCCGTACCGGGGGCGCGGTTAAATCGTATTGTGTCACCGTTTTTCATTTCCGTTTTTCATGTGTCACCGTTTTTTCCGTCGGTTACGGCTTTGCGAACGACAGATATTTATCGACGCGATATTTGTCGCCAGTGGTGCCGTAGGATTGGATCAGGCGTTTTGATCCATTGTGCTGGAAGCCCGTTTTCGCGCACTGCGCGATCATGTCTCTGGGTTTGAGAAATCGCACAGGATTGCCTGGTTCGTAGATTTGCGAGAGGTGGAAGCCCTCCAAACTGTTCAGCGTGAAGTCTTCTTCGACGGGGTGGGCGTCGGATTCCAGATCGCCTTCGATGAACTGGAAGACCAGCGCGCCACCCTCACGCAGGGCGGCGAAACAGTCTGCGAAGAAAAACCGCAGTTCGTCGTCGGTCATGTAATAGACCGTATCGCGAGAGAAAATCAGGTCGAACCCACCGCCGAACGGTAGGGGGTCCACTCCGGCCTTGCACACCGCGACTTTGGCCGGGTCCAGGTCCGGCACGCCCGTCACCAGGGAGGCGACTAGATCAACCCCGTAGGCGTCGGCGCCGCGTCGCTGGGCCTCGATCAGGTCGGCACCGTGATTACCGCCAAAGCCGACCTCCAACACCCTCTGGCCCGCCAACGGGACGCCCAGGTGGCCTAGAAACCGAAACAAGCTAACATTTGGGCAATGCAGGACCGGTGTGGTCCCTGCCTTTGCCTTTGCCGCTAGAAATTTTTCATAGACATCTTGGCCCATGAAAATTCCATAACACCTCGCCCCCCTTTCCGTCTAGGAAAAAATGGGGATAGGAAAAATGGGGACATAATATCAATTAGGAGAAAAATGGGGACATAATATCAATTAAAGACGCATTAATGTCCTTGCGGGAGGCAACAGCGG
>JADGBG010000020.1 GCA_015231605.1 Alphaproteobacteria bacterium
GCGCCCTTGCCGCCGTGGGCCACGGACCAGCCGACGGGGTCGGCGAGGAAGTCCTTCACGCCCTGGATGGCTTCGGGCGAGAACGCTTGGCGCTGTTCGGCGACTTCCAGCACGTCCTGCCAGGTGGCCAGGTAGTGCATCGTCACGCCCGCCTGGGTCAGCGTGTCCAGCGCGCCGGGGAACGCGCCGTAGAAGAACACCACGAACACGTCCGACACGCTCGCGCCCGCGGTCTTGAGCGCGTTGACGAAGTTGATCTTGGAGCCGCCGTCGGTGGCCAGATCTTCGACCAGAAGCACGTGGCTGCCTTCCGGCATGTGGCCTTCGATCTGGGCGTTGCGACCGAACCCCTTGGGCTTCTTGCGCACGTACAGCATCGGCTTGTCGAGCAGGTGGGAAATCCATGCGGAGTACGGGATGCCCGCCGTTTCGCCGCCGGCCACCGCGTCCATCGCGGCGACGTCGCAGTTGGCCTTCAGGGTTTCGACGGCAAGTTCCATCATGCGGGTGCGTTCCGCCGGGAACGAGATCAGCTTGCGGCAGTCGATGTACACTGGGCTGGCCCAGCCCGCCGTCAGGGTATAGGGCTCTTCGGGCCGGAAATTCACGGCTTCGATGTCGAGAAGGATCTTGGCGGCTTCCAGACCGGCGGGGTTGCGCACGACGCTCACGGCGGGGTCTCCCTGACTAGGATTGCGATGCGTGACGTTTATGGCCGTGGGGCCGCGGCTTGTAAAGGTCTCAGTTCACCTGGCCGCGCCGGGGAACGTACCCGCCCGCGTTCAGGCGTTCGAAATACTTGTCCACGTCCGGATGGCGGATCGGGCCGCCCTCGGCGTCGGGCTCCAGATTGCGTTCGCTGACGTACGACAGATCCGCCGAGCCGTCCACCAGCACGTGGTACCATGGGCACGAACTAACACCGCCCCGCGTTTCCGGGGCGTTCATGGCGCGCCCGACACGGAAATGCGCGTCCACGTCCACCACCACGCCCCGATATCCCAGCAGCGTGTTGTGCACCAGTTGGCCGACCGTGTATTTCGCCGATTTTCCTGACATGGGAGCGTTCCATCCTGTCGCGCCGACCCATCAAGACTCCCGTGAAAAGAGACATCGGTCAACAGGCATGTTGTCGGAAAGATCACTGCGGTGCTGGACATTCGCTTCGATGCCAATATCATCTCCACGCGCACCACCACCCCGGCGATCCGTCGCCGTTCGCTGGACCGGGGTGCGAAGGTTTGAAATCGCCTGGATTGGAGACGACATGGCCCTGCAGGGGGATAACGCGCGGGTTTGGCTGCTGATCGACGATCGCGCCGGGAACCGGGCGCAGGTTCTGGGCGTGGCGCGCGCGCTGGGCCTGCCGTTCGAGATCAAGACCATCGAATACACCATCGCCGCCGAGCTGCCCAATTACATGCTGATGGCGTCGTTCAGCATGCTGACCCGCAACTGCCGCGTCAATCTGGCCGCGCCCTGGCCGGACGTGGTGATCGCGGCGGGGCGGCGCACCGCCCCGGTGGCGCGGCGCATCAAGGAGCTGTCCGGCGGCAAGGCGTTCCTGACGCAGATCATGCATCCGGGATCCAGTGGCGAGGACGATTTCCAGCTGATCGCCGTGCCGCGCCACGACGGCATGGCCCCGGCCCCCAACAGGTTCGAAGTCACCGGCGCGCCCCATGGCGTGACGCCGGAAACGCTGGCCGAGGCGCGTCTGGCCTGGACCGGCAAGTTCGACCATCTGCCCAAGCCCTGGGTGGCGTTGATCGTGGGCGGCGACACCAAGCGCAAGACGTTCAACCCCGACATGGCGCGGGAGTTGGGCGAACGCGCCGCCAAACTGGCGCGGGACGCGGGCGGATCGCTGTTGGTGACGACGTCGCGCCGCTCCACGCCCGAGGCGACCGGGGCGCTGATCGCGGCGCTGGGCGACGTTCCCGCCAATGTCTTCACGTGGGGGGACGCGGGGGATAACCCGTACATGGGGTATTTGGCGTTGGCCGATTATGTGATCGTCACGGGGGATTCCGTGTCCATGTGTTCGGAGGCCTGCGCCGCCGGCAAACCGGTCTATATTTTCGCGCCCAAGAAACTGACCGCGCACAAGCACGGAAAGCTGCACCAGGATCTCTACGCCAAGGGCCATGCACGGCCGCTGGAGGCCGTGGCCAGCCTGGAGATCTGGAGCCATGAGCCGCTCAACGCGGCCTATGAAATCGCGGCGGAAATGCGCCGCCGTTTGGGATTGTCGGAGGACTAGGGAAATGAAACGCGCCGTCGCCGCCGTTTTCGCCGCCGCATTCATGGCGGCACAGCCGGGCCAAGCCGCCGACGTGCTGGACGGCCTCACCGCCATGGAACTGAAGTATCTGGTGGAAGGCTGGGGATACCAGGGCTTTGTCCACGAATCCCCCGAGGAGTTGCCCCAGGTGGTGGTTTCGACCAAGGACGACGCTGAAAAGGAATTCGCCGTGATGCTGACCGGGTGCGAGGCCGGGGACGCGGCGTTCCACGAAAAACACTGCAAAGGCCTGATGTTCCGCACCATCGTGAAGCCTGGCCATCCGGTGAAGCCGGAAACCTATGCCAAGTGGAACAAGGGGCTGAACCTGGCGCGCGCCTACGACGTGGGCGAAGGGCGCGCGCGGTTGCGTTGGCACGTGACCATCGAAGGCGGGGTCACGCGTGAACATATCCGCGCCATGACGAATCGCTGGCGCGAAGATCTGGCGACGTTCATCGAAACCGTGGAACTGGCCGAGTGGGAATAGAGAGTTTTCCGCGTCAGCCCTGGGAATGGGGCGCGATGACGAAGCTGTTCTTGCCGGCGCCCTTGACGTCGTACATGGCGTGATCCGCCTGCTTCAGGATGGCTTGCGCACCTTCGCCGTGGTCCGGATAGCCGGCTATGCCGATGCTGGCGCCGATGTGGCCGGCATGACCGTCCAGATCGAAGGGGCGCGATAGCGCCACGAGGATCTTTTCCGCCACCGGCCGGGTGTTGTTCAGGTCTTCGAGGTCCACCAGCAAGATGACGAACTCGTCCCCGCCGAGACGCGCCACCGTGTCGTTTTCGCGCACGCAGGCGCGGAGCCTGTCGGCCACGCCCTTGAGCAGGATGTCGCCCTTGTCGTGGCCCAGGGTGTCGTTGACCGCCTTGAACCCGTCGAGATCGATGAACAGGACCGCGCATTTTCGGGCATGCCGGCGGGCGTTGTGGATCGCGCCTTCGATGCGGTCCATCAGCAGAATCCGGTTGGGCAGGCCGGTGAGTGTGTCGTGGCTGGCCATGTGGCGCATCTGGTCCTCGGCGCGGCGGCGTTCCTCGACCTCGTCCTGAAGTTCGCGGGTGCGTTGTTTGACCTTGGCTTCCAGGGTTTCGTTATGCCTGCGCAGCGCGTCGCTGGATTGGCGGAGCGCGCCCTGCATCATGTTGAACCGATTGGCTAAAATTCCGGTTTCGTCGTTGGAGGGCTCCTCCACCACCGAGAACTCGCCCCTTTCGGCAATGCGCATGACCTGGCGGGTGAGTTCCGCGATGGGACGGGTCAGGCCGTGGGAAACCGCCACGCCCACCAGGGCCGTCACCGCCGTCACCAGGGCCGCCAGCCACACGAAGGTGCGTTGGATGTCGGCTTCGGTTTCGTCGAGGCGCTGGCGCGGCACGGCCAGGAACAGGGAGCCCGGCGTGATCCCGTCCATCAGCTCCAACGGATTGGCGGCGACGAAGTAGCGCTGGCCGAGAAAACGGGCTTCGATGATTTCATCGGGTTGATCCAGCAGCATCTTGTATTCCAGGTACGGCAGCGGCAAGTCGCCGATGGGCGTCCCCTCGGCGTCCTTAAGCGTCGATCCCATGACCGCGCGATCGCGCACCACGGCCAGTTCCATGGCGGTGTTGCGCTTGATGTTTTGCACGAACGCGTTGTCGATGGGTTCGCCGATCAACAACGCGCCGACAATGGAGCCGTTGTCGCGGATCGGCCCCGCCGCGTACAGCATGAAGCGGTTGAGTTCGTTGACCACCGCGACGCTGACCTCTCCGGCGTCCAAGGCTCTGCGGACGATCTCGACGTGGCCCATGTTGTCGCCGAAATTGCCGGGACTGTGGAAGCGGTAGATCACCACGCCCTCCCGGTTGACCACCGTCGCGCCCTTGGACAGCGCGGTCGGCAGGTGTTCCGTGACATAAGTTTCCACGGGGGTGCGTCGACCGCCGCGCATGGCTTCGGCCAAACCGTGTTCTTGTTCATCGAGGATCAGGTGGCGCACCCAGTTGGTCCAGGCCTGGGCCTGGACATTGAAGACGGTCTTGCTGAATTCCAAAGTGGATTGAAATTCCTGGCTGACCACACGGGTGAAGCCGGATTCTGCGATGCGCAGGCTGAAATAGGCGCTGACACCCATGGCCAGACACACCAGCAAGACCATGGCGCTCACGACCTTGAACTGCATGCGACGATAAAACGGCAGCTTGGCCGCATCCGACGGGATGGGAAGGGGGCTGTCCGTCACGGCGCGTCCCGGGTCAGGTAATCAAGAACGTGGGCCTGGACGTCGGGTTCCAGCTTCACCTGGACGCCGTAATGGGTGTCCAGCGTGGACATCACGCGCCGCCAGGTTTCGACGGGTTGGGCCGCCTGGTCGAACACCCGGTGGCAACCGCCGCAGGCCTTCACCACCACTTCGTCGCCGACCCGACCGGACCCGTAGAATTTGTCGAATTCCGCGATGGCCCAATCCAGCGGCTTGTCGGCGTGGCAGCCGCCGTTCTGGCACGAATTGGGCACGCCGTAATCGCGCGTGGCCAGGGGCGGCACGATGCGGAATGCATGGCTGCGGATGGGGAACGCGCCGCCGGACTCCACGATGTAAGGCATGTGGCAATCGGGGCAGCCCTTGGACGACGGCGGCCCGGGATAGTGTTGCTGGCCGCGCGCGCCAGCCTTGAACGAGATGCTGTCCACGTGACAGATGCCGCACTTTTGTTGAGGCGGGGTGGTGTTGCCCCATTTGGCGTGATCGAAGCCGTGGGGTTCGTGGCAGACCGGGCAGGTGAGCCCCTGGGTCGCGGTGTTCAGGGTGGGCTTTTCGCCGTCGTTGGCGAGGATGTGGTCGGCGCTGTGGCACGACAGGCAGGCGTCCGTCAGCTTGCCCCGGTCCGGCGTGTGGCGCTCTCTCAACAATTCCAGCGCGCGGCCGTGCTTGGACGCCGAAAAGTCGGCGAATTCCTGGTGCCGGTTCTTCGACAGGCCGATTCCCCACCAGAATTGTTCTTTCTTGTCACGGTCCTGGGTCATGGGCTGGAAGGTCTCGCCCGGCATGTCTCCCGGCGTGACGTTGAGCGGAAAGTCGAAGGTGGTCTGGATGTGCTCGTCGTCCCTTTGCTGGGTGCCGCGGGTGTGGCACTGCCCGCACACCGCCGAATTGACGGACGAAATGATGCCGCTGTCCCATTCGGCGGCGTTTTTCTCGTGACAAATGGCGCATTGCGGGTCCGCACTGCCGCGTGAACGCGCCACGTGGGTGCTGCCGGGACCGTGGCAGGCCTCGCATCCGATGCCGAATTCGGAAAACGTGTAGGTTTCCGGATTGAACCCCGTGGTGTGGCAGCCGTTGCACTTCACCGACAGCGGCGTATCCTTCCAGTCCTTGACCTTGTAGGGCACCCATTTCTGCGTCGTGATCATCCATTTTGCCGTCAACGGATAGTATTCGCCGTCGATCATCCGGGCGTAGACCTGTTCCCACTTGTTGCCGATCACGAACTGGATGTCGTCCTTGGAAAACTTGACGATTTCCGGGTCGGCCTTGGACCAGTCGGCGACAATTTCGATGGGGCCGTCGACCGGGTGGAACATTTTCGGGTGCAATGTATTGTCGCGCCAGCTCTCGTAATGGGACTGATGGCAATCCTGGCAGCTTTCCGACGTCACGTGATGGGGGCGGGAGGAGAAGTCGCGATGGGTGGTGAAGCCCCAAATCGCGGCGGCGACCGCGCCGACAACGGCCAACCCCGTCAAGGCCTTGAACATTTTCATCATCGCCAACACAGCTCCACAGCCAATCCGCAATGGCGAATTATACACTGAAAACAGCGATTAAATACAAGATTAATCACAAGAAAGGGCGTGGAGCGGTGGCGTCAGACGGCCTTGGAATGGCGGCCTTCGCCGGTGCCGAGATAGGCGTCGAAGGCGCTGGCCACCAGGCGTATGAAGGGGCGCCCTGCTTCCGAGACGGTGACGCGTCCGCCGTCGACGGTGCAGATGCCGTCCTCGACCAGCGGTTTCAGCTTTTCCAGGTCCCGGGCGAAATGGGTGGGGTCCACCTCGGCGGTCAGGTTGCACATGATGTCCTCGATCACCGCGCGGCGCAGCGTGTCCTCGTCGCTGAGCGCGATGCCCTTGGCGGTGGCGGGGCGTCCGGCGAAAACGGCTTCGCGGTAGCCCTTCAATGCGCGTTCGTTCTGCACGTAGCCCTGCGGCAGGTAGCCGATGGCCGAGGCCCCGAAGCCCAGCATGGCCGGCGCGGTGTCGGTGGTGTAGCCCTGGAAGTTGCGGTGCAGCTCGCCGGTTTCCACGGCATTGGCCATGGGGTCGTCGGGATGTGCAAAGTGGTCGAAGCCGATCTGCACATAGCCCAGGTGTTTGAGCCGTTCCACGGCCAGCGAGAATTGTTCCCAGCGTTCCGCCGCGCCGGGCAGATCCTCTTCGCGGATCATCTTCTGGTGCGACTGCATCCACGGCACGTGGGCGTAGCCGAACAGCGCCAGGCGATTGGGCCGCAAATCCACGGTCATGTCGATCATGGATTCGATTTCCGCCGTTGTCTGTAGCGGCAGGCCGTACATCAGATCCATGTTGATGCGCGAGATGTTGTGCGCGCGCAGCCATTCGATGACCTGCTTGGTGGTTTCGTAGGGCTGGATGCGGTGGATGGCTTCCTGGACCTTGGGCTCGTACGACTGCACGCCGATGGAGGCGCGGTTGACCCCGGCGCGCTCCAGGTCGCGGACGTAGTCCTCGGTCGCGGTGCGGGGGTCCAGCTCCACGGCGATTTCGGCGTCGGAGGCCACGTCGAAACGCGCGCGCAGCTTGTCCAGCGTCGCCATCCAGTCTTCGCCCTTGAGCATGGTCGGCGAGCCGCCGCCCCAGTGCAGGTGCTTGGCCGTCATGCGGGCCGGCAGGGCGTCGGCGATCAGGTCGACCTCGGCCAGGACCGCGTCCAGGTATTCCTTCACCGGTTCGTAACGCTTCACGATCTTGGTGTAGCAGCCGCAGAACCAACACATTTCGTCGCAAAACGGGATGTGGAAGTACAGCGACAAGTTGGTCGCGGGGTCCAGTTCGGAAAGCCACTGGCGATACACCGCGCCGTCCACGCCGTCATGAAAATGCGGCGCGGTGGGATAGCTGGTGTAGCGCGGGACGCGCAGGTCGTACTTGTTGATCAGGTCGTCGGTCATCGGGGCGGGACTTTCCGTGTCGGGGAATCGGATTTCCCATAACGTAAGGCCGCCGGGAAACCAAGGCAAGCGCGGCGGATCAATCCGTCAGGGCGGGCAATCGGGTGAACCCGATCGCCCTGATCAATCCGTGCTGTTGACCGGCGTGCGCAGCGACGTGCTGAGCGGCACGTTGGTGAGGTCCACCAGCGGCATCATGTAGTCGAACAGATAGCTGGCGGAAACCGTCCGGTAGGACACGCCGCCCACCACGTCCGCCCCCGGTTCGTCGGCGGTGAAGGTGATGCCGTCGAACATGTTGCTGACCTGCTCCTGCGCGTAGGTTTCCAGGTCCGCCTGGGACACCTCGGGGTTGACCATGACGTACCGCGCCGTCTGTTCGACCCCGTATTGCATGATGTTGCGGACGTAAAACAGCCGTCCCAGATCGACGATGCCAAGGATGAAGATCAGGAAAATGGGCGCGACCAGGGCGAATTCCACCGCCACGGCGGCGCGCTCGCCGCATGCGCCGCGAAGGAAGGTCCGGAGGGTGCGCGTCTGTCTCATGGCGGGGCGGGCCTCATTGGGTGCGAATGGTCGCATCGGCGGTGATGTCGATGGTTCCGGGGTAGAAAATCCAGGTGTGCGTGTAGACGGCCGAGATGGCGGTGTAGGTTTGGGTCCGCCCAGTGGTGCCGCCGCCGCACGTATCCGTTCCGCACGCGAACGTCGCGCCGTCGGAACATCCGCACAGGTTCGCGTCCACCGTCACCACGACCCCGACAAGATCCACGGCGTCCTCGACGACCCCCTGGACCAGGGCCTCGGTGGCGTTTTCGCTGTCGACCAGGGCGTATTGCGCCCCCGCACGCACCGCGCCGGTGATTTCCATCTTGTGGAACATATAGATGGCGATGTCGACGATGTTGAGCAGGATGATCGACAGGAAGGTCGAAATCATCGCGAACTCGATGGCGCTGGCCCCGGATTCCGATGTGCGGAACCGCGCCGTCAGACGCCGCAAGGGAAGGGGGGGAAACGCCATCGCCGCTACTCCACCAAACCGGGTCTCGCCCCGTACGTCACGGGATTGCCGCCATAGATATCGCAGTTGTTTTCGATGTCCGCGTCGCCGTTGAAACTGATGGTCTGCGCCACCAGCATCAGACACCCGTTGCTGTCGGTGTCGTTGCCGCCGGTGAACGAGATGTCGTTGTTGGGCAGGTAGATCGCGCCGCCCAACTCCAGCTCGGAACCGCCGTTGAAGGTGGCGTCCATGCTGGGGCTGGAGCCTCCGTCGCGGTCCTGATAGACCAGCACGCCCTCATAGTCTTCCCCGGCCAGCGGGGCTGTGAGTTCGATGGTCGCGCCGCCGGTGAAGTTGACCGTGCCCGCGTTGCCGCCGTCGTAATTGGTGAGGATGATGGTGACGCCGTCGCCCGTAACCGATCCGCCGCCGTTCACCGTGAAGTCGCCATCGTCCATGATGTAGGTGCCGGGATCCATGCTCACGGTGGCGCCGGCGTTGATGGTGATGCCGCCGCAGTATATGCCGGGCGACAACAGGGCGCCGTTGGCGGGTTGGTAGGCTTGGTTGCCGGGCGGGTCATGGTCGCATCCCGTATCCGCTGGCACGGTGAGATCTGCGTAAGGATCCGTCACCGTGGAGGCGTTGGATGCCGCCGAGCCGCAATTCGTGGTGATGTTTTCCTCGCCATCGATGCCGCCCGCGGCCCAGATGCATTCCACGTCCAGGCTGCCGTTCTGGGCGTTGACCGATTTGGTGCCATGGTTGGAGTTGGACACCAGCGCGCAGCCGTCCATGCTGACGTCGGTGCCCGCGCCGTTGGTGTAGATGGCGTTCATGGCGCTGGTCGAAAGGGCCAGAACGCAGGCTTCCTGGTCCCCCGACGTGCCGGCCACGGCGCGCGCCGTGGTGACGGGGGAGATCGCGTAGAAGACTTGGCTCAGCACCGTTTCCAACTGGCGGGTGATGACGATCTCGGTGTAGGCGTCGTTCCCGGAATAGGC
The DNA here is from genome assembly GCA_015231605.1 of Alphaproteobacteria bacterium. Taxonomy (GTDB): domain Bacteria; phylum Pseudomonadota; class Alphaproteobacteria; order Rhodospirillales; family Magnetovibrionaceae; genus JADGBG01. Next base: position 9,485 of record JADGBG010000020.1, read on the forward strand.
GCCGGATGTGGGCGTGCCGACGTAGGTCATGGCGTCCGTCGCCGCGTCGAAGCCGTTGACGTCGGCTTCCAGTTGCGCTGCGGCCTCGTATTCGGCCGCATCCGCGCCGTAGGCCCGTTCGATCGCGGCGGCGACGGCGGCGGAATCGGCGATGGTCTGCAATTCGCGGCGTTCCTTGAACCAGATGCCGGCTTCCACCCCCAGGCCGATGATGCCGAACAACACCGGCAGCATCAGCGCGAACATGACGGCGATGGCGCCGCCTTCTTCACGGGCGAAGCGTCTCAGCAGCTTCCGGTGTGTTGCGCGAACATGGGGCACGTGGGTTATATCCTCTTTATCCTTCAAGGCGTTCGCCTGGAATTGTGACGGAGGAGAGAGCAAAGGGCAAGCCGTGCGACGTTTCCGCCCCATATCAGTTTCTCGAAAATCCCTGGAAAAGGCAGTGACGGGCGTCACGGGCCTGGAAGACGCGCGCGCGGTATGCTCATGTGGGCTGTACGCCGAGGGCAATTGCGCTACACTCGCGCCAGGGAGGATTCCGTCACGTGACATTCGCCGCGACCTTGGTTGGACTATTGCGCGCCGCCGTCTTTGGTGGGGCGCTCGTGGCGTTGGCGGCGTGTCAGACCACGTCGGCCACGGGGCGCGGCAAGGCGTCGGGCGCGGACAATCTCCAGGAAGCCTTGCTCCAATCGGCCAATGAGGCCGTGATCGTCAACAATTACGCCGCCGCCGCGGGGGCCTATGCGCGCCTGGTCGAACAGCGTCCGGACGACCCGGCGGTCATGGCGGGGTTCATCCGCTACATGCGCTACGCGGATCGCGCGGGCGAGGTGGTCGCCTTCGTCGACGCCCAGGGCGCGGACGCAATCGCCGATCCCGGCGTGCGGTTCGAATACGCCAAGGCCATGCTGTCGGCCGGCCGGGCGAGCGAGGCGCTGTCCAGGCTGCGCGAACTGATGGATGTCGCGGCCGAGGATTGGCGCCTGCATTCCGCGTTGGGAGTGGCGCACGACGCGCTGGGCGACTTCGAACGCGCCGGGCAGGCCTACGTCCAGGCGCTTCGCCTGTCGCCGGACAATGCGGTGGTGTTGAACAACCTCGCCATGTCGCAGGCCATGGCGGGCGACATCGACGCCGCCGTGGCGTCCCTGGAAAAGGCCGCCGCTCTCGATCGAAAGCGCGCCAACATTCGTCAGAATTTGGCGTTGATGTACGCCATCAAGGGGGATGTGGAACGCGCCCGCACCTTGTCCGCCATGGACCTGGATGCCGGTGAGGTGGATGCCAACCTCTCCTTCTATCGCCGTTTCGAAGGGGCGCGGCCATGACCGACGAACCCCCGCAAACCGACGTTCACGGCGTTCCCCGGGAACTGGTCAAGCGCCGCGCCGCGGTGCGGCTGACCACCGTTTACGGCGGGCGGGTGATCCAGTTCGGCAAGGCGTATCCGTGCGTGGTTTCCGACGTATCGGCCGGCGGCGCGAAGGTCCGCCTCAAGGATCCCCGCGATTTTTCCAAGTTGACCAAGAGCCAACCGGTGGAGCTGGTGTTCGAGCGGTTGAGCGACTACAAGTCGCTCGGCGCGGAGATCGCCTGGACCAAGCCCGACGAGGATGTCGTGGGCCTGACCTTCACGGATCCGGAACTGCGCCGCAGGGTGGTGATCAAGAAATTAATGCCGAACCGCTGGCGCATCGCCACGGAACACGTGCAAGCCGAAGCCGAGGGCCTTGAGGGGGACGGCGCATAGATGCCGCGTCGGCCGTTACAAACGGTTGTGATGGAAAGTTTTTTTTGACAAGATAACGGCGAGTTCAGAGCGCGGAACGGGTCATTCATGAACGATTCGGACACCAACCACGTCGATCCCATGGATCGCAAGCTGACGGGAATCGGCATCTTGTCCGAAGCCCCGCCCAGCGTCGTGCGGGAACTGGAAGGGGTGTGTTCCTGGCAACGTTTCGCGGCCCAGGACGTGATCGTGGACCGGGAAGACGAATCCACGGACGTCTATTTCATCGTCAAAGGCAGCGTGAAGGTCATGGACTTCCTGGGGGACGACCAGGAAATCACCCTGGCGGAATTGAGCGCGGGCAGCAGTTTCGGCGAAATGTCGGCGATCGATTCCGCCAAGCGTTCGGCGCGCGTCTCGTCCATGGGGGACACCATCGTCGCGTCCATGCCCGGGCGGGCGTTTCGCACGCTGCTGATGGAATGCCCGGGGATCTCGCTGATGTTGCTCAAGCGGTTCGCGGGCCTGATCCGCACGCTGAACAACCGCGTCACCTCGCTCAGCACGTTGAGCCCGCATCAGCGCGTTTATTATGAGTTGCTGCGCATGTCCGAACCCAACCCCCAAGGCGACGGCACGTGGTTGATCCATTATCTGCCCAAGCATGAGGAAATCGCGAGTTGGAGCGGCACGTCCCGCGAGGATGTCGCCATGGCGATCGGTCATCTGGCGCGGGAAGGGATCGTCGGGCGGAAACACAAGTCTCTGATTATCAAGGACCATAGCCGGCTGCAGATGCTGGTCAGCCTGTGACGGGCATCATTCCCGGGCAACCGGTTTCGCATTATCCTGTCCTTGAAAAGTATGAATGTCCCAATTGCACATTCGCAATGCACTGAAACGGTCAACCCATCGAGGTGGAAAAAATAAGGGGTTGGTTTGTAAGGGGAAATGTTGTTATGCCCCCTTGACTTCCCTGAATCCCTGGGCCAATCTATTTGCACAGGATTGGAGAGTCCGGTCGAATTTTTTCTGCCTATGAGCAAAAACTAGGAGTTGTGATAATGGCTAAGTTTTCGAACCTTCTGAACCGCTTCAAGAGTGATGAGTCCGGCGCGACCGCTATCGAATACGGCTTGATTGCCGCGTTGATCGCCGTCGTCATCATCACCGCCCTGACCTTCATGGGCAGCAGCCTGGAAGCCAAGTTCGCCGAAGTGAACAGCGGTCTGAACTAAGACCTTGCGGCCCACCGGCATCTGGAGCCGCCCCGGACTCGTTCCGGGGCGGCTCTGTCTTTTGGGGGACTTGTCGAGGGTATGAGCGTGTCGCCATGGCGTTGATGCAAACCGTGCTGATGGCCCTGTACCTGGGGCTGGTTCTGTATGGCGCGTGGTCGGATGCGCGGGCCTTGCGGATCCCCAATTGGATCTCCCTGACGATTTTGGCCGCATTTTTTCCCATGGCGGCTGTTTCGGGCCTTCCCCTGGCCGATGTCCCGTGGCATGTCGCGGCGGGATTGGTCACGTTGGTGGCCGGGTTCACGCTGTTCGCCTTCGGTTTGCTGGGCGGCGGCGACGCCAAGTTGATGGCGGCATGCGCGCTGTGGATCGGTTGGCGGGATCTGTGGCTTTTTGTCTTGGCGGTCCTCCTGGTGGGGGGCGTTTTGTCGCTGCTGGTGATTTTGCTCCGCAAGGGTCTGGGCCTGTGGCCGCAATGGCTGGTGGCCCATGCATCGGGGCTGTTCACCCCCAACAAGGCGGTTCCCTATGGCATCGCCATCGCGGCGGGGGCGTTGCTGATGGCCCCGCGCATGGCGGTGTTTCCGGAAGGCTGGCGCATGATTTTCGCCGTCCTGGCCGGGTAGGGGGGGCGATGCGGTCGCTGCGAACGGGCGCGTGGCTGACGGCGGAACGCATCCGCGTTTATTCCTGGATATTGATTGTCCTCTGGACCCTGGGACTGGCTGGCGTGGTGGCGACGTCCAGCGATTACCGGGACGCCTTCGGGCGGCCTCTGGGCACGGATTTCGCCAATGTCTGGACGGCCGGGGCGATGGCGCTCGACGGCCATGCGGCCGCGGTCTGGGAACCCGAAGCCCATCATGCGGTGCAGCTGCGGGTCTTCGGTCCCGGCTCCCCGTTCTACGGCTGGCATTATCCGCCGTTTTTCCTGCTCGTGGCCTCGGTGTTGGCGCTGATGCCCTACGGCCTGGCCCTGGGCGTGTGGCTGGCGGGGACGATTCCCCTTTACCTGCGCGCCCTGAAGGGGATCGTTTCGGATCGTTTGGCGACGTTGGCCGCCGTGGCCTTTCCCGGCGTGGCGGTGACGGCCATTCATGGGCAGAACGGTTTTCTCACCACGGCGCTGTTCGCCGGCGCGCTCATGCAATTGGAGCGCCGCCCGTATGTCTCGGGCGTGCTGTTCGGTCTGATGGCGTACAAGCCGCAGTTCGGCCTGTTGGTGCCCGTGGCGTTGGCGGTATCGGGTCGATGGCGCGCGTTTGGCGCGGCGTCGCTGACCGTGGCGATGCTGGCGGGGATCAGCACCCTGGCTTTCGGCATGGAAATTTGGGACGCGTTCCTCGCCAGCACCCGGTTCACCCGCGACGTGGTGCTTGAGGCCGGGGCGTTGGCCTGGGAAAAGCAGCAAAGCGCCTTCGCGGCGGTGCGTCTGTGGGGCGGGACCGTGGAACTGGCCTATGGCGCCCAGGCGGCGATGGCGGTGTTTTCCGCCTTTGGCGTCGCGTGGCTGTGGCGCGGCCGGGCGGCGTTCGCCGTCAAGGCCGCGGGGCTCGTGTGTGGGGCCTTGCTGGCGACGCCCTATGTTCTCGACTACGACATGGTCATCGTCGCGCCGGCCATCGCCTGGATGGCGGCGCATGGGATGAAACACGGGTTTCTGGATTGGGAAAAGACCGTTCTGGCCCTGGCGTGGATCGCGCCGCTGGTGGCGCGGGCCTCGGCGCTGGCGATCAACTTTCCGTTGGGTTTGATCGTCTTGACCGCCTTATTCCTTTTGATCCTTCGCCGTGCCTGGATGGATGGTCCTAATTTCCGCTGATGCGCAAGGCCGCCGGTCCGATCACCACCATGAACAAGGGCGGCAGGAAAAACACGATCATCGGCACCGTCAGCTTGGCGGGCAGCGACGCGCCTTTCTTTTCCGCAATGGCCATGCGTTCCTGGCGGCGTTCCTGGGACAGGACCTTGAGCGCCTTGCCCACGGGCGTGCCGTATTTTTCCGACTGCACCAAGGTGGTGGCCAGCGACTTGATGGCCGGAACGCCGGTGCGTTCGGCGAAATTCATATAAGCCTTGTGCCGGTCGCCCAGGTAGGCGAGCTCCGCCGACGTGATGCCGAATTCCTGGGCCAGGGACGGCGACTTTTCGCCGATTTCGTCGGTCACGCGGTCGAACGCGCCTTCGATCGACAACCCCCCTTCGACGCAGATCACCATCAGGTCCAGGGCGTCGGCAAAACCGACCCCCAGTTCCTGCTGACGTTTTTGCGCGGTGTTGGTGATGACGATTTTGGGGAAATAGAAACCCAGAAACGCGCCCGCGCCCATGAACGCCATTTTCACCGGGGTGGGGTAGGGGAAGTTCTTCCACATGGACAGGATCACCACGGCCGCCAAAAAAAAGCCGATGGCCGTGGCGATGCGCGCGAAGGTGAAGATGATCAACGCATTCTGATTGCGATAGCCGGCCTGGGCCAGGTTCGCCTTGAGCTCCTTGGACGATAGCGCCTCGTCGAGTTTCAGGGCGTGCAGCACCTTTTTCATGACCTCCACGCGGGTCTGTTGCTGGCGCTGGCGGATCGCGGACCCCTTGGACCCCAGGGCTTCCATCTGGGCGCGCGACAACTGTTGGCGCGTGCTCGCCACCATCTTCACCCGTTTCGAGGTCTTTTCCCGAAACATGAAGGGCAGGGCCACGGCGGCGACGGACAGCAAGGCCGCGCCCACGGCCATCCAGACGATCAAGGTCGGTGTTTCGATGCCGAACATATCCGTCTCCTCACCCCTAGATATCGAAATTGATCATTTGGCCCATCACGAACACGCCCGCGCCCATCATGCCCAGCCCGATGAACACCAGGTGGATGCCTTCGCCGAACAGCACCGCGACGTAGGCCGGGTTGACCAACGACAGCATCCCCAGCACCGCGAACGGAAGGGCGGCGATGATGGCGGCGGACGACTTGGCTTCAGAGCTCAGCGCCTGGATCTTGTCCTTCATGCGCTTGCGGTCGCGCAGCACTTCGGACAGGTTGTCGAGCGTGTCCGCCAGATTGCCGCCGGTCTGTTTCTGGATTTGCAGCACGATGGCGAAGAACTTGAATTCCGCCGTCGGGACGCGCTTCAACGCGCGCACCAGAATTTCTTCGAGGGTCATGCCGAGTTTCTGGCCCTCGACGATCATGGTGAACTCCTCGCCCAACGGACCGTGGAATTCCCGCGAGATGATCGCCAGGCATTCGCCCACCGGCAGGCCGGAGCGGATGCCGCGCGTGATGACGTCGATGGCTTCGGCGAAGTGGCTGGTGAAATCGTTCTGACGGCTTTTCGCCATGCGCCCGAGAATGATCTTGGGCACGCCGAACGCGCCGACGACGAACGCCGCGGGAACCGCGGGCATGGGCGCGCCGGCGAAGAACGAGACCGCCGCCAGCACCACGCCCAGGCCAAGGCTGCCGAGGATCAAGGCGCTGGGTTCGATCTGCAACCCGGCCTGAAGCAGGGCGGCTTCGATCTTTTCGCTCATACCCTCGTCTTTTTTCTCGGCGCCGATGCCCTTGAGCTTATCCTGGATGCGTTTCTGGCGGCGGCTTTCGGCCTTGGCGGAAACGCTGCCGCTGGATGCGACCGAACCGATGGCGTCGATGCGCTTCTTCAGCCGCACTTTGGGTTTCATGCCCACCATGACCATGGAACCGATGCCGACGACCAGGATCAGAATGACGCCCGCGACCAGACCCAGCAGAACGGGAAGCGAGATGTCCATGGTTACAACCCACCGCCGAACTTGAGCGCGTTCGCCAGCTTTTCCTCAAGTCCGTAGTAGCGCGCCTTGTCCCAGAACGACGGGCGCAGGCCACTGAACTTGTGCCGGCCGGTCAGCTTGCCATTGGCGTCCTCGCCTTCGATCTCGTAGACGCAGAGATCCTGCAACGTCACCACGTCGCCTTCCATGCCGATCACTTCGGTGAGGTGGGTGATCTTGCGCGAGCCGTCGCGCAGGCGCGCGGCCTGGACGATGATGTTGACCGCGCCGGAAATCTGTTCGCGCATGGCCTTAGACGGCAGGTTGTATCCGCCCATCATGATCATGTTTTCCACGCGCGAGATGGCTTCGCGCGGGTTGTTGGCGTGGACCGTGCCCATGGACCCGTCGTGGCCGGTGTTCATCGCTTGCAGCAAGTCGAACGCTTCGGGTCCGCGCACTTCGCCGACGATGATGCGTTCCGGGCGCATGCGCAGGCAGTTCTTGACCAGATCGCGCATGGTGATCTCGCCCTTGCCTTCCAGGTTGGGCGGGCGGGTTTCCAGGCGCACCACGTGGGGCTGCTGCAATTGCAGTTCGGCCGAATCCTCGCACGTGATGATGCGTTCCGCCGAATCGATGTGGCCGGTCATGCAGTTCAACAGCGTGGTCTTGCCCGAACCCGTGCCGCCGGAAATCAGGCAGTTCAGCCGGATCGCGGAAATCACCTCCAGCACCGCCTTGAGTTCCGCCGTGATGGAGCCGAATTGCAGAAGGTTCTGGAGCGTCAGCTTGTCTTTTTTGAACTTACGGATGGTGAGCGCGGTGCCGTCAATGGCCAGCGGCGGCGCGATGACGTTGACGCGCGAACCGTCCGCCAGGCGGGCATCGCAGATGGGGCTGGCTTCGTCGACGCGGCGGCCCACGGCGGACACGATGCGTTGGCAGATGTTCATCAGCTGCGCCTGGTCGCGGAACTTGACGTCGGTGAGCTCCATCTTGCCGCTGACTTCGATGTAGGTGGTGTTGGGGCCGTTGACCATGAGGTCCGCGATGTCGTCGCGCGCGAGCAGGGGCTCCAGCGGGCCGAATCCCAGAATGTCGTTGCAGATGTCCTGGATGACGGTTTGTTGTTCCTGGAGGCTCAAGACCAATCCCCGCATGGAGATGATCTCGCTCACCATGTCGGTGATTTCCTCGCGCACCTGGTCGGGGGTCAGGGAACTCAATTCCGCCAGGTCGACGGCCTCCATCAGGTCGTTGAAAACGTTGACCTTGATTTCGTCCAGCTTTTCCTTGGCCTCGGCGCTGAGCTTGGGCGCGGCCTGGGATTCGGGCTTGGCGGGGGTCTTGGGCTTGGGCGGCGGCGCGGCCTTTTTCGGTTCCTGGGCGGCCGGTTTGGAGGCCGCGGCCGGGCCGGGCGCCGGGGAGGGTGCCGGTTTCGGTTCCTTGGGTTCAACCTTCTGGCCGCCGCCGAAACCCTTCGGGGGCGTGATGCCGGGTCCACCTGTGCCGCGTTTGCCAAACATTGTCTTCGAATGTTCCGTTGTTCTCGTGCCCTCGGCGCCGGATCAAGTCTACGCCAAGCGGGCCTATTTCTTGAAGAGGGAGGACAAAAGCCCGCCGGCCGGTTTTTGCTTCTTCAATTTGGTGATGGCTTCCTTGCCGCTGACCATCTTGGCCAGTGTCTCCACGCTTTCCGTCACCGGGGATTTCGGGGCCGCCGAGCGCAGAACCTCACCGTTGTTCATGGCGGCGGCGAGCGCCTCGCCATCGAACGGAATGGTCAACGCCGGGGCCTGTCCGAGGACGTCCTTGAAGTCCTTTTCGCCGAGCTCGCCTTTTTTCAACTCGCCCACGCGGTTGAGCACCAAACGGGTCGGGTGTTCCAGTCCGCGATTGGGGGCGAGGAACTCCACCAAGTTCTTGCCGTCGCGCAGGGTGTACAGGTCCGGCTGGCCCACCAGGACCGTTTCGTCGGCATCCACCAGCAAATCCTGGGTCCAGGTGGTCCAGGCGTGCGGCACGTCGAGGATCACATAGCTGGCCATTTCCTTGACCACATGGATCACGCGTTCCAGGGTCTGGGGCGTGATTTCCACGCCGCTGTTGAGCCGCCCCGGCGCGCACAGGATCGAGACGTTCTTGGTTCCCGTTTCCAGGAACCGCATCAACAGGCTTTCGTCCAGGTTGGCCGACTGGTTGAGCGCGTCGGCGATGGTCTGGTGGGGCTGAATGTTGTAGCTCAGCGCCGCCGTGCCGAAGGGGATGTCCAAATCGACGATGATCACGTCCTCGTCATAGAGTTGAGCCAGTTCGAACGCCACGTTGTGCGCCAGGGTGGAGCTGCCGGCCCCGCCCCGCATCCCGAAAAACGCGATGGTGCGGCTTTTCGCCTGGGCGGACTTTTCGGCGAAGGTGTCCACCACGGCGGCCTTCAGCTCCTCGGCCGTGACGGTTTCCAGGAAATACTGGCTGATGCCGGATTCGATCAGCGTCTTGAACAGGTTGATGTCGTTTTCCGCGCCGATCAGGATGACCCGCGTGCCCGGCTGGCAGACATCGGCCAGCATATTGAGTTCCTCGAACAGGGCCTCGTCCTCGGCCGTGGATTCGATGATCAGCAGGTCCGGCGTGGAATGTTCGGACAGGTACGCGACCGCGGCGTCCATGCCGCCGTCCTCGATCATGGTGGAAGACCGCAGGAAGATGCGGTCCTCGCTCATGTCCTGGACCGCTTCGCGCACGGCGTCGGTCAGCGTGAACGCGCCGATATGGATTCTGAGAATCACGTCTGCCTCCCGATCTCAACCGTCCGCATCATGTGCCGTCCTCACTTCCCCGTGGTCGTCGTGGACGCCCCGCCGGCGCTGTACTTGCCGATGGCCGCGTCGGAACTGGCCGCGCCGCCGCCGCTCATCGGCTTGGCGCGCAGGAAGTCGTCTGGGTCCGCCGCCATCAAGGCCTTGTTGCGCTGGGTGGCGCAGCCGTAATTGCCGTGCGGCTTGTTGCCGGGGGTGAAGGTTGCGTTACCGGACCAGTCGCCGCATTCCGGGGCCACGGCCTTGGCGGCGGTGAAGCTCAACACCACGATGGGGGTGGCGACGGTGGTCTCGCCGATCATCGTCAACTCGCTTTCGCGAAACCCGTTTTGCGTCAACACCGCGTACGCCGCCTCAAGATCTTGGGCTTCCACGGTCACCTGACCCTGGCCGCGCCCGGCGAAATCGCGCAGGAACGCGCGGAATCGCCCGGCGTCGGTCGTGTTCAGGCGCGTGCCCTCGTCGGGCAGTTCGATGGACAACGTCACCCGTTCCCGCGCCACCTGGATCGGGTGGGTTTCCCGGTAATCGTATCCTTCGGGCTTCGGCTCGGCGCATCCGGTCAACAGGGCGGCGCCAAGGCCCAGGACGGCCAGCGAACGGACGGGGGCGGTCAGGGGGCTGCGCTTCGTCATGTCCGCTTACTCCATGATGTGGCCATACGGCCCGGCCAGAGGGGTGGCGTAGGGCGGCAGTTCGGTCCTGGTGTACTGCTTGTGCAGACGCCCCAGCAGGTAATAGTCGATGTCGCTGGCCATGGCGAAGCCGTCGGTCGGCAGCGCCATGCGGGCGTCGTGGCCCACGGGCTTGGCGAGATAGGCCGTGACGACGATGACCAGTTCGGTTTCTTCGTTCTTGAAGGCTTCACTGCGGAACAACGCCCCCAGGACCGGGACGTCCTTCAGCCCGGGAACGCCATCGATGGTGTTGTTGATGTCGTTCTGGATCAGACCCGAGATCATCATGGAGCCGCCGGACGGCAGGTCGACGGTGGTCTTGGTTTCCTTCTTGGTCGTGCCATAAGGGGTCAAGGTCTTGTCGATGGCCGAGTTTTCCGTGGAAATCTGCAGGTTGATGCGGCCGTCGTCCAATACGGTGGGGGTGAATTTGAGGCCCACGCCGTAGGGGATCTGCGTGTAGACCGCATTGCCGTTCTGGTCCGTGCCCGATTGCTGGGGGAACGTGCCGCCCGCCAGGAAACTGGCGGCGCTGCCGGAAATGGCGGTCAACGTCGGTTCCGCCAAGGTTTTGGCTAGGCCGTTTTCTTCGAGCACGCGGTAGGCGATCGCACCGAAGCCGGTGAGGTGAGGAATCAGCGTGCCAGACGCATACTTGGCGGTTTCGAGGAACGGCTTGTAGGCGATGCTGGCCATCGACAACGTGCCGGCCGGGCGATTGGCGATGTTGAACGAATAATCGAAGTTGAAGCCCAACTGCTTGATGGCGGTGCGCTTGATTTCCGCCACACGGACCTGCATGACCACCTGACGGCTGCCCAGGATTTCCAGGTTGTTGATGATGTTGGCGGCGCCGCCGGCGTATCGTCCCGCGATGTCCACGGCCTGGGACGACGCGCCGGGGCTGCGCACGAAGCCGTTCAGCATGACGGTGCCGCGTTGGGCGGTGACGTCGATTTTGTCTTCGGGCAGGATTTCCGCGATGGCCGCGCGGATGCCGCTGACGTCGACGTCCACCTGGATGTCGCCTTGGAACACGATGTTGCCCGTGGCATCCTCGAAAATCAGGGACGTCGCGCCGGGCGCGCGGCCGAGGATGAAGACGTATTTCTTGTCCGTGCCCTCGGACTTGCGGACCTCCGCCACGTTGGGCTGGCCGATCCACACCTTGTCCACGGTTTCGGGCAGGCGCACCAGGGCGTATTTGTCGATCGGCACGCGGATCAGGTCCGTTTTGTCGTCCACGATCCATTCGGACGAAGCCTGGGGTTCGGGCTGGGCGGTGGTGAACGTGGGGATGGGCGCGCTGGCCACGCTTTGCGGCAGGGCGGCGGTGGGGGTCTGCGCGCGCCCGGGAACCTGCTGCGCGTGGGCGCCGAACGCCACGGCGGCGGCCAAGCCCATGGGCAAAAGCATGCGGGTGGTTCGTGATGTTCTCATTATTCCTCGACCCCCTCCGTGACGCCACGGTAAATGGTGACCTTCGCGCCGCCGCCGGGGGGCGGGGCGGCGGGCGCCGTGCCGGCGCCGGGCATTTGGATGTCCTCGGGCGCGGGGATGAAGGCGCTGGCGGCCTGTTCCTGTTCCTGATCCTGATCCTGATCCATCCCCTCGGCGCCGTCCTTGCGCGGGTCCATGCCGCTGGCGAAGGCCTTGAAATGGCTCAGCAAGGGGCTGACCTCGACGTCGGTGACGAAGCTGATTCCGTCCTTCGTGTCGCCCGGCTCGGCGGAGCGCAAAACCAGGGACAGCTTGCCCATGGCCTTCGCCGTGGTGATGATTTCGGCCTGTTTGGGCGTGACCTCCAGCAAAACCGTTTTCGACAGGGCCGCGCCCTTTTCGAATTCGCTGACCTTTTGGTCGATGGCGAGAACGTTGAGATCGTGCAGGATGGTTTCGCTGACGTGCTGCATGGCGATGAGCTCGCCGGTTGGCGCGCCGGCTTCCGTCGCCGCCCGCTTGAACATGGTGTGGGTCAGCACCAAATCGATCCGGTCGCCGGGCATGATGAACCCGGATGACGCCGTGTCGGCCGCGGTCTTGACCGACACCGCCCGCATGCCGGGGGCCAGGCTGCCCGGCATGAAGCCTGGCTTGTCGGACTTGTAGAGCTTCGCCAGGGTGATGGGTTCGCCCTTGACGATGGCCCGGCGGACCACGTGCTTGTCCTTGATCAGCGCGGGAAGGGGGTTGTCCTTCTTGTCGCGCGCCATGAAGGTTTCCTGGATCGCGTCATCGGGCCAGGGTTGCCAGGCAACGTTCTTGTCGTTGATCACGGTCCCCGCGGGCAGGTCGGCGCCGGCGACCAGAACCTGGCTGGTCGGCGTCTTGGGCGCGCGCGCGGCGGTTTCTTCCTGCTGGGTCGTGATGTAGCTGCGCAGCAGATACGCCGTCCCCCCGGCGAGGATGATCGCCGCGAATATCAGGCCGATGACGACGCCTCTCATAGTGGCCGTGGCTCCCCGTTTCGCCCTACACGTCCGCGCGGTCGCCCAAGGCAGGTTCCGCACGTTCCATCCCCGGTCTTGTATAGCGTTGATTTCGTTAAAGAAACGTGCACGCCTTCCCCCAACCACCGGGACTCGCATAACACTTTACCCGAATATTCGGCGGTGGCGCAAAAAAATCTTTTCGTTTCAGCGTCTAACATGGTTCATTCCGGACGGGGGCGCCGTTGGCGGGGTGGACATTCATGGGGCCGGCGGCCGGTGTTTCGTGGTAGGGTTCCAGTGGTTTTTTCGGTAGTGGGATATCGCCATGTCAACTTACATGGGACTGCGCCTGGGCGAAGTGACACGCGTCACTGTCGATGGCGACGAACTGAATCCGCGTCTCGATTTGCGGTGCTTGTCCGAGGACGGCTTCGAATGGGGGTACGTGGGCAGCGGCCCGTACCAACTGGCGCTGGCGATTTTGGCCCATGAATTGGGGGAACAGCGCGCGCTTGGGAACTATCGCTCCTTTTGCGAAAACACCGTCGCGCGACTGCGCCTGGACCATTGGGTGCTGGAAGGCGATCAGATCGAAATGTCGCTCCAGGGCGTGGTCGAAGTGAACATGACCCTCGAGGAACTGCTCGACAAGGTGCGTGGGGTTTCCTGACGGGGCGAGCGGGTGAACCTGATCGCCCTTATCTTTTCGCCCCCTCAAGCGCCGGGCGGGCGCATCCGCGCCCTTGGCTCGCTCCGCGCGGCCTTGATGGCCGTTGGAAAGCCTTCGTCCAGGCGGCGATATCGGCGTATTTTCCGTCACCCGATCGCCCTGCGTTTCCTGACACCAGGTCAGGGAACGAAGCGGTACATGCGGAAATGCCGCTCCAGACCGTCGGGGAGCGGCGATTCGGCCAACCATGCGGGGGGCATCCCCCTCGCCAGGCGGCGCATGAAGGTGTCCCCCTCGAAACGCAGGAAAAAGGCCTCTTCTTCGCCGCCGGCGCAGGTCACGACGTAATCCACGCCGCGCGCCGCCAAGATGCGCCGGGCCACGGCCATGTCGGTGGCCTGGAAAGCGTCGAAGGCGTCCATGAGCCCCCGGGTGTTGCGGTGGTAAGGTGTGCCGACCACCCGGTGGCGCGTGCGATAAAGCAGCTCGGGACCCTCGTGGATATGCGTGAACAGGGTTTGCGGCCGCCCGCCCGCGAATCCCGGGCTGTTGAGGTGGGGGGCAAGGCGCGCCCATTGGCACACGGGGGGCACGGGGCTCTCGGGCGCGTCCGCCGTTCGATCGATCAGCACGGCGGTCACGACATGGCCCGCCAACACCAGCGCCACCAACGGCGCGCGCAGCGCCGGCGTGCCGGGGGCGGGGCCGACGATGGGGCCGCCCCGCCAGTCCATCAGGCGTTCCGCCAGCATGGCCCAGGGAATGACCAAGATTACGCCCATGTACGCACCCCACCGCTCCTGCCACACCGTCAACGGGGCGTACAACGCCACCGCCAAGGCGAACAGCAGGGCCAGGGCGCGAGCGCCATCGCCCGGCGCGGCTCTCCCGCGAACCGACCGGATCCAGATGCCCACCCATATCATCGGCCCCAGAACCATGACGGCGGTGATGGCGGTGTCGGCGTCCAACGTAGCGAGGGAATGGAATTCCTTCACCCGCGTCAGCCACAGCCCGTCCAGGCGCGGGTCCATGGCCGCGCCGAACGGTCCCTTGAAGAATCCGGGATAAAGGCCCGCCAGCAGCACCGTGGCCAGACCCGCCGCCGCGCCTGACCAGGCCAGGCGGGCGGTGCTGCTTTCCTTGATGCGCGCGCGGTTGCGCCACAGCCCCTCGACGCCCATGGCGATCAGCGCCAGCAGCACGGCATGGACGGTGGACAGACGGTCGTAATCTTCCGACCCCAGCCATTCGGCGGGCGGGCGTTCGATCATCAGCGCGGGCAGGAGGCACAGCGCCCCCGCCTTGGAAAACAGCGCCAGCGCGCGCAACCAGCGCTCTTCGCCCCGCGCGATCCACAACAGTCCCAGAAGCGCCAGCGCCAGCAGCTCGATCGTCAGCGTTTCAATGCTGACCCACAGTCCGAACGCCGCCACCGCCCCGGCCAGTGCCGGCGCGCGGGGCGTGGCGTTCGGATCGTGGACGTGGCGGGCCAACAGCGCCACGACGGCGGCGAACACCAGCAGGATCAGGGAATGGTGATCGGGCCGGGCGGCGACGAAATAGTAGTGCGTGATGGGCTGAAAGGCGAACAAGACCACCAGCACGACACGCCCACGCGGGTCCAGCAGGCTTCGCGTTCCCCACAACAGTACCCAGATCGTCAAGACGTAAAACACCGGGCTCGCCACGACGCCGGCGACGTACAGCGCCGCGTGTCCGCCCAGGAACGGCCACAGCGGCGCGGCCAGCGCGGCGATGCCGATGTCCAGAGGGCGGGTCCAATGCAGGGTGTCGCCGTATGGCCAATTCGAGCGGACGGAGAGGTTGGCGTACCAATCTCCCCCCGAAAGCCAGTCCCGCACCCGCACCATGCGCATATAGGCGTCGGGGTCCGCGAACCATTCCCCAAGCAGGGCGCGGCCGTCTCCGCCGAAGTAGGGCGGCACGACGCCGAGGACCACCGCCAGGACGACGGCGAGGGCCAGAGCGATGCCGGGGGCCCCGGGTTTGCGGAGAGAGCGGGATAAGGACATGCGGACCGGACTTTTTCCTAACCCCATGATCTATATCACAGTCGGACGGATGGCGTTGGCGTAATTTTGCGCAAATTTAAACCGCATTGCGCCGACGGGAGGGCTTGCGACGTGAAAAAGGAATACCTGGAACTGATCCGCTTGATCGAACGTCTGCACAGACGTTTCCTGGACGTACTGCGCGCCGAATTGGGCCGCATGGGCGTGGGGGAGTTGAACGCGGTCCAGGCGTTGTTGCTGAGCAACGTGGGCGAGGAACGCATCGCCATCCGCGATCTGGTGGAACGGGGGTACTACCAAGGCTCCAACGTGTCCTACAACATCAAGAAACTCACGGAATTGGGCTTTCTGGAACAGGAACGCTCCTCCCACGACCGCCGTTCCGTCATGGTGGGGCTCACGCCCAAGGCCATGACGATCGTCGAGCGCGTTCGCGACCTGGAAAGCGAGCACGCGGCCGCCCTGGAAAGGGCGGGACTGGATGCATCGACCTTGCAATCCGCCGCACGGGCCCTGCAAGGGCTGGAGCGGACCTGGACGCAATATATTCAATTCGGGCGCTGAATTCCTGCGTATGCCATTTTTTCGATTGGTGCACATGGAAATTCTTGATAGCATTCAAAGAAAATAATCAAGGAACCGAGGGATGCGGATGGCCCCGCGCGCAATCGTGGTCTTCCTTCATGTCGTTGAATGCGGTGTCGGTCCGGCGTGCGTCGATCGGGGCGGTGGCGTTCGAGTGTCGGTGGCGCGATGATGAGCCGCGATCACGGACGGCTGGAAAAGGATCTGAGCGATCTGCGCGGGCGGTTCGCGGACGACCTGCGCGGTCGTATCGACGACATCATCAAAGCCATGGGCAGCTTGCGCGGCCAGACGGGCAAGGCGTTTCGCGGTGGAGTTGAGGCTCTGCGCCGGGACGTTTGCGAATTGGCCGGGGCGGGGGCCAGTTTCGGCTATTCCCAGGTCAGCGTCGTGGCGCGAGAGGTGGAAAGCGCCTGCGATGCCGTGTTGGCGCGCCGGGACCCGCCCGAGGAACAGGATCTGGCGCGGCTTTACCGTTTGAGCGGCTGCCTGCGGGAAGCGGGCGAGATGTCGCAAGGCGGGAGCGGCGACGAAACCGCGGACATCGAAAACTCCCTGGACCATTGTCCAACCCTGAAGGTCCGGCAAAACGCCTTGATCGTCATGGAGGCCGAGGGGGACGGCATTGAACAGCTCCGCCTTGAGATGGAGCATTTCGGCTTCGACGTGCATGTCGTCGAACATCCCTCCCTGCTGGAAGCCGAGCTGGCCCGCGTGGGGCCCATGGACGTGTTGGTCAGCGGCCTGGATTTCCGTGGCGACAAATCGGCGGCCCTGAACGTGCTCGCGGACTTGCGCGCGCGCGGCGTCGAATTGCCGCCCCTGGTGATCCATACGGAACACGACGACATGCAATCGCGACTTGGCGCTGTGCGGGCGGGGGCGGTGGCCTACATGCTCAAACCCGTGGACATGCCCGATCTGGTCGACCAGTTGGAGGCCGTGACCCGCGAAGGCGAACAGGAACCGTACCGTATCCTGATCATCGACGACGACGAAGCGTTGGCCCGGCACACGGAACTGGTGTTGACCGCTACGGGGATGGAGGTCATGGCCCTGAGCGATCCCATGGAGGTGCTGAAGGCACTGGACGACTTCTCGCCCGAATTGATCCTGCTGGATCTCTACATGCCCGAATGCAGCGGCCGCGAGATCGCCACCATCATCCGCCAACGCCAGGAATTCGCGGGCATCCCCGTGGTGTTCCTGTCGGGCGAGGACGACAAGGACAAGCAGCTGGAAGCCATGAAGATGGGCGGCGACGATTTTCTCACCAAACCCATCCGCGCCTCGCATCTGATTTCCGCGGTGCGCATCCGGGCCGAACGGTTCCGCCAGTTGCGCGCCCTGATGGTGCGCGACGGCATGACCGGCCTGTTCAACCACACCACCACCAAGCAGCTTTTGGCGAACGAACTGTCCCGCTCCCACCGCTCGGGCGCGGAAATGGCGCTGGTGGCGCTGGACATCGACCATTTCAAGAACGTCAACGACACGTACGGCCACGCCGTGGGCGACCGGGTGATCAAGGGCTTGTCGCGGCTCATGCGTCAGCGACTGCGCGGCACGGATATCCTGGGACGCATGGGGGGCGAGGAATTCGCCGCCATCCTGCCCGACACCGGCATGGTCGAGGCCGCGCACCTCTTCGACCAATTGCGCCAGGCCTTTTCCGACATCGTGTTCCATGCCGCCAGCGGCGAGACGTTCAGCGTCACCGTCAGCTGCGGCGTCGCGGCCTACCCGCGCTACGCCACCGTGACCGACTTGTCAGACGCCGCCGACAAGGCGCTTTACGCCGCCAAGCACGGCGGGCGCAACATGGTGGTGCGTGCCGACAGCGGCCACTGACAGTTCACTTGAGCAGAGGGATGAGATCCAGCGCTTCGCCCAGGTTGGCGGCGGCGTGGATGGCGAACCCGTCGGCCGCCACGGCCAGGGCGGCGTCCCGTTCGCCGTCGCGCGAACCGTGGCCGGTAAGCACGTGAACGCCGCCTTCCAATCCGCCGTTGCGTCCGGCTTCCATGTCCAGGGCGCGGTCGCCGACGATCCAGGAACGCGCCAGGTCGACCCCCATCACGTCGCGCGCCAATTCCAGCATGCCGGGATTGGGCTTGCGCGCCGGGTGATCGGGATGGGCGTAGACCCCCTGGCCCTTGGAATGGAAGGGGCATGCGAACACGCCGTCCACATGCGCACCGCCCTCGGCCAAGTCGTCCAGGATGCGGGTCTGCACCGCGACGAAGTCGTCCCAACCGAAATAGCCGTAGCCGACGCCCGCCTGATTGGTGACCAGGATCACCGGCAGTCCGCGGGCGTTCGCGGCCTTGACGGTTTCGGCGGCGCGCGGGGTCAGGCGGACCTTTTCCGGTTCGTGCAGGTAATGCGCTTCCTCCACCACCACGCCGTCGCGGTCCAGGAACAGGGCGGGTCGACCCCGCGTCGCGTCCAGGCCTGACAGCGCCTGGGTCCAGATACCGTCGGTGAAGCGCGCGCCCATGGGAAAGGCGGAGGGGCGGGGGTAATCGGTCATGGTCTATTCGTCCGTGTCGATGTCGGCAACGCTCAGAAGAGAGCCGGTGGCGAAACGGCCCGGCTCCAGCGCCAGGCGGGTGAAGGCGAAGGACAGCCGCCCCGGATCGGGAACCTCGCGCCCGGTGATCAGGCCCAGGATCCGCACGCCTTGGGGCAGGGTCTGGGACAGCGCCTGGACCACGGCCCGCAATGCGGCGCCGGCCGCGCTGGCGCAAATGTCGCCGGCCAGGGGGGCTTCGGGGGCGTCGATGACCAGAACGATCAATCCGCGTCCCTCGTCGCCCATGTGTCCGGCCATTTCCCGAACCAGGTTGAGGGGGCCGAACACGGCGCTTTCCCAGCTTTTGCGCCAGGCTTCGTCCGTGATGTCGTCGAGCGACCCGCGCGGCACGTTGCCGGCGCAGTTGAAAAAGAATTCGGCGTCCGAACCCGCCAGCGCCAGCACGTCCGCGTCGGCGGGGTTGGCGGGATTGCCGGTGTGCGCCTCGGCCTCGACGCCGTAGTCGCTACGGATGTCGCTGGCGGCCTGCTCGGTGGCGACGAAGTTGCGGCCCATGACATAAACGCCGCATCCGGTCTGCGCCAAGGCGCGCGCGGCCACAAGACCGACGCCTCCCGACGCGCCCGTCACCATGGCCATTTTACCGGAAAGCGGTCCGTTCATGATGTTACCTTTTCGTACAGTCGGGAGCGAGGATGGTCGGTGCGGGGGGATGGGAGCTATCCAGATCCGGATAGTCCAGGGTGTAGTGCAGCCCCCGGCTTTCCTTGCGCGCCAGGGCGGAGCGAACGATCAGGTCGGCGCAAACGGCCAAGTTGCGCAGTTCCAGCAGATCGCCGGTGATGCGGAAGTGGCCGTAGTATTCGAAGATTTCCGCCTGCAACAGATCGATCCGCCGTTGCGCGCGCGCCAGGCGCTTGTCGGTGCGCACGATGCCGACGTAATCCCACATGAAGCGGCGCAGTTCTTCCCAGTTGTGGGAGATCACGACCTCTTCGTCGGAATCCGTGACCCGGCTCTCGTCCCACGGCGGCGGGGGGGGCGGTGCGTCGACGCCGTCCGCCATGCGGGCGCGGATGTCGCGGGCGGCGGCCGAGGAATAGACCAGGCATTCCAACAACGAATTGCTGGCCATGCGATTCGCGCCGTGCAGGCCGGTGTAGGTGACCTCGCCCACCGCGTAGAGACCCTGGACGTCGGTGCGGCCGTGCGTGTCCACCATCACGCCGCCACAGGTGTAGTGCGCGGCCGGAACCACGGGCAGGGGTTCCTTGGTCATGTCGAAGCCGTAGGCGCGGGTCTTTTCCAGGATCATCGGGAAGTGTTCCTCGATGAACGCTTGGCCCTTGTGGCGGATGTCCAGATACATGCAGTCCGCGCCGAGCCGCTTCATTTCATAGTCGATGGCGCGGGCCACGACGTCGCGGGGCGCCAGTTCGCCGCGTTCGTCGAATCGGTCCATGAACCGCTTGCCGTCGGGACCCTTCAACAGCCCGCCTTCGCCGCGCACGGCCTCGGTGATGAGAAACGTCTTGGCGCGGGGGTGATACAGGCACGTGGGGTGGAACTGGGTGAATTCCATATTCGCCACCCGGCACCCCGCGCGCCACGCCATGGCGATGCCGTCGCCGGTGCAGATGTCGGGATTGGAGGTGTAGAGATACACCTTGCTTACCCCGCCCGTCGCCAGCACCACGAACGGCGCGCTGAAGGCCGAAACCCGGCCGGTCTTGGTGTTGAGAGCGTAAAGGCCCGTGACGCGTTCGAACGCGCCGGTTTTTCCCCGGGCGCCCCACAGGTCGACGGCGTTGTGGTGTTCGAAGACTTGGATGTTGGCGCTTTCGCGCACCCGCTGTTCCAACGTGGTTTCCATGGCCCGGCCGGTGGCGTCGGCGGCGTGGACGACGCGGCGGTGGCTGTGCCCGCCTTCGCGCGTCAGGTGGTATTCGTCCTGGCCGCTGGCGCTGGTGCGCCGGGTGAATTCGACGCCGTAGTGCGCCAGCGTGTCGATGGCCTCGCGGCCGTGTTCGACGACGAACCGCACCGCGTCCTCGTCGCACAGGCCCGCGCCCGCGACCAGAGTGTCCTGGATGTGGGATTCGACGCTGTCGCGTTCATCCAACACGGCGGCGATGCCGCCCTGGGCGTAATAGGTGTTGGATTCCTTGAGCGCGCTTTTGGTGATCACCGCGACCCGGGCGAAGGCCGCGAGTTCCAGCGCCAGATTCAGCCCGGCCGCGCCGGATCCGACCACCAGGACGTCGAAGCTGTGTGGGGATGAGGTCTGAGACGTCACGCGCGGGTTCCCGAATTTACGATATTTTCGGGTTATAAGCGTTTACGCGCCGGGGTTCCAGTCCAAACCGATGTCCACGGCGGGGGCGGACTGGGTGATGCGGCCGACGGAAATGGTCTGCACCCCGGTTTCGGCGATGGCGCGGACCTTTTCCAATGTCACGCCACCCGACGCCTCGGTCCGCACGGCGCGGCCGACGATGTGCACGGCCTCGCGCAGCTGGCTGATGGACATGTTGTCCAAAAGAACGGCGTCGACACCGCAATTCAACGCCGCCTCGACCTGGATCAGGGTGTCGCATTCGACTTCGATGGGGCCGTGGCCGGCTTCGCGGGCGCGGTTGACGGCGGTGGCGAGACCGCCCGCCGCCGCGATGTGGTTGTCCTTGATCAGCACTGCGTCGTCCAACCGCATGCGGTGGTTCTGCGCGCCGCCCATGCGGGTGGCGTACTTGGCCAGTTCGCGATAGCCCGGCAGGGTCTTGCGGGTGTCCAAAATCACGGCCCCGGTTCCGGCCACGGCTTCGACGTACTGGCGGGTCAGGGTGGCGATGCCGCTCAGATGCTGCAACAGGTTCAGCGCCGTGCGCTCGGCGCTCAACAGCGCGCGCGCGGGGCCTTCGACGCGGGCCAGCACCGCGCCTTCCTGGACGCGGACGCCGTCCTCGGTTTCCGGGATCCAGACGATGTCCGCGCTGACCCTCTTGAACACCAGCCCCGCGAGATCCAGGCCCGCCACCACCATGGCGTGGCGCGCCGCCATGACGCCGGAAAAGCGGGCGTCCTCGGGAATGGTGGCGTTGGAGGTGATGTCGCCGCCTTCGCCCAGGTCTTCGGCCAGGGCGGCGTCGATGATGCGCTCTACGGTCTTGAGGCTGATGCCTTCGGGCAGGGTGGTTTTCATGAGCTTAGGCCGCGTCCTGTGCGCGTTTGGCTTTGGGGGCCATGTCCAGCATGCGCTGCAACGGCTTCAACGCGCCCAGCCTCAGATCCTCCGGCATTTCGATGCGGGGCGCGGCGTTGGTCAGGCACAGATAGAGTTTTTCCAGCGTGTTCAACGCCATGAACGGGCAGTTGCCGCAATCGCACCCGCCGTCCGCGCCGGGCGCGGGATAAAAGATCTTGCCGGGCGCGTCCTTTTCCATCTGGTGAATGATGTGCGTTTCCGTGGCGACAATGAATTCGGAACCGGCGGAATCGTGCACGAACTTGAGGATCTGGCTGGTGGAGCCCACGTGGTCCGCCACGTCGAGGATGCTTTCCGGGCATTCGGGGTGCGCGGCGACCAATGCGCCCGGATGCTGGCTTTTCATGCGCGTGATTTCGCGGGCGGAGAACTGTTCGTGGACGATGCATGTCCCCGGCCACAACACCATGTCGCGCCCGGTCTTGCGTTGCAGGTACGCGCCCAGGTGACGGTCGGGGGCGAACAGGATGGGCTGGTCCTTGGGCAGGGCATTGATGATGTGCTCGGCGCTCGACGAGGTGACGATGATGTCGGACAGGGCCTTCACCTCGGCCGAGCAGTTGATGTAGGTGAGCGAGACGTGGTCCGGATATTGCGCGCGCCAGGCCTTGAAGGCGGCGGCCTGGCAGGAATCCTCCAGCGAGCATCCGGCTTCGGCGTCGGGGATCACCACGGTCTTTTGCGGCGACAGGATCTTCGCCACCTCGGCCATGAAACGCACGCCGCAGAACACGATCATGTCGGCGTCGGTGGCGGCGGCCTTGCGCGAAAGGTCCAAGGAATCGCCGACGAAATCGGCCAGGTCCTGGATTTCGCCGTCCTGGTAGTAATGCGCCAGGATCACGGCGTTCTTTTCCTTGCGTAGGCGCCGGATTTCCGCCTCAAGGTCCAGATGGGGGTCGATGGCGCCTTCCATAAGCGCGGAAGCGTCCGGCATAACGATGGTGTCGGTCATGGCTCTGTCCGGGGTCAAGCCCGTCGTTCCGTGGTCGGGGCGGTCTTTTGGATTTATTGATTAGTCTAGCGTCCTTGATATGGACGCGAAAGGGGGGATGGGCAATTCTTTTTTTGCGGCCTTGGCGCGGTTCGCTCAGCCCTCGCCGTCCCGGCGGAGGCGGACGGGGGATTTTCGCCACGTGATGGCGCCGGAAATGTGGCGGGTGTTGGTCGCGGTGGTGGTGAGCTGGGTGTATTCCCGGCCCGATGCGTCGGTTTTCCGCTTTACGGAGGCCTCGACCTCGATGCCGCCGCCGCCCCACCAGCGGTAGGTGCAGCGTGGCGTGTCGCCCATCTGCACGCGCGCGCAGCTGACGTCGATGGGCCTGCCGTATTCTCGGGCGTAGGCGTCCAGAAGCTCCTTTTCGCCAAGCCGTGCGAACGTTTCGTCCAGGCGCATGCGGTAGATGCGCGGCAAGGTCCGGCGGTGGGTTTTCCCCGCGACGTAGACATGGCCCGTTTCCCCCTTCATCCAGGCGATCATGCGACCGCGCGGACCGTCGACCCGAGCCATGCCGGATCCATTATCGCCGGTCGTGATCCGGGCCGCGGGGTGGGCTTCACGGACCAGGCGCGGCGTCATGCCGAATTTCAGCCCTTGCAGGACGAACTGCTCATTGACGTTGAGGTCATGGGGCAGGATGTAACGCTCGCTATCGGCCGGAACGGTCGTTTCGAACGACAAGTCGAGGGGCCATAGATACACGCCCCCGGCCGCGGCCATGAAACCGATCAACGCCAAGGACAGCATCAGGCGGATGCGGGGGCTAAGGGGCGAGGGGGCGGATGCGGCGGCCATGGTCGGTCTTCACCTGGGGAGAATAGGCGTTCAGCGGCCCGCCTGGCGGCGCAGGCGGCCTTCCTGGCGGGTGTCGATCAGCACGCTTGAGACGCCGAGTGCCTGGTCTGCTTCGGGCCGCACGGTGAGTTCCAGGCGCAGGATGTCCGCCGCCCACCATGTGTAATGGCACTCCTTTTGCCCGGTGGCGATGGACAGCTTGCAATCGGTCACGGCGGGCGCGCCCAGGGAGCTGGCGATGGAGCCGACATAGGTGTTTTCGTCCATGTCCTTGACCACGGCGTGTTGGCGTACCTGATAGGCGACGGTGCGGCCATGGCTCATCAGGTAGATGACGGCGGTGTCCACGCCCTTTTCGCTGAACGAGACGATCTTGTCGCCCGTGGTGGCGGTCAGCACCTGCGCCCCGGGGTGCTTTTGCAGCACCGCGTCCATGTCGGTGCCCAGCGGCACCGGTCCCAACTGATAGGCATAACGCGGCGTGTCGTTGAACAGGCGCATGAAAACGTTGACGCCGTCGCCCAGACCGGGGAACAGGAAGAACGCGACCATCACCCCCAACATGACCAACGCCGCCAGACACAACAGCAGGAGCTTGACGATGTCGGATCGGTTGTCCGGACGTTTCGGCCTGTCCGGCTCGTCGAGGATCCGGTTTTCCAAAGTCTCGTCGCCAAAATCGATGTCCGGAATGTTGCGGGCATGGGCCATCTTGTGCGCTCCGTGTGATCCAATCATGGATTCACACTAACAAAGCGCTTTGCCTGGGGATGTGCGCCCGGTCACAACCCCTCAGACGGGCTCGCCCGCCATCAGTCCGCGCACGGAATTGCCCAGATACAGCCGCCCCGCGACAAGGTCTTCGGGGCGCACCACGGCCTCGATGGCGCGGCCGCCGTCGATCAGGGCTTGGCGCAGCACGCCCGGCAACAGTCCCGACGCCACCGGCGGGGTCAACAGCACGCCGTCGCCCCGGTCCACGAATACGGTGGTGAACGATCCCTCGCACACCTCGCCCATGGGGTTGAGGAACAGAACCTCGTCGCAGCCCGTGGCATGGGCCATGCGCGCGCGCTCCCCATCCCAACGCGCGCGGTTGGTGGTCTTGTGGTAGGTGAAGGGACTGTCCGGATCCACGGGTTCGGGGGACAGGGCATAACGCAGCACGCCATCCCGGCCAATGGCCGTCAGGGGCGCGGCCTCGGCGTTCACTTCGCCGTATCCGTCACACAGAAGCCGCACCCGCATCGGTCCGGTTGCGGTTGCGACGGCATCGTGCAGGGCGCGCCGGGCGGCGGCGGCGTCAAAGGGGAAGGCGAAGGCGTGGGCCGACGCCGCCATGCGCCGCACATGGGCGTCCAGGTCCGCGCAGCCGTCTTCGGGGGT
Organism: Alphaproteobacteria bacterium; assembly: GCA_015231605.1. Classification (GTDB taxonomy): domain Bacteria; phylum Pseudomonadota; class Alphaproteobacteria; order Rhodospirillales; family Magnetovibrionaceae; genus JADGBG01. Next base: position 34,412 of record JADGBG010000020.1, read on the forward strand.
CCATTTCAGGGTTTCCAACAGGGAAAAGGCCGGTGGCGGCGGTTCGGTGAGGAAACGGGCCTTGATGTGGCATTCCTCCCATTCCCGTGCGGGATCGGAATCGTAGACCACGCCGCTGCCCACGTCCATGCGGCCCCGGCCGTCGGGGCGGATGTCGAGAGTGCGGATGGCGACGTTGAAGCGCATGTCCCCGTTGGGTCCGGCATATCCCACCGCCCCGGTGTAGACGCCGCGCGGGCGGGCTTCCAGGGCGCGGATGATTTCCATCGCCTTGACCTTGGGCGCGCCGGTGACGGAGCCGCAGGGAAACAGCGCGCGCGTCACGTCTGCGAACCCCGAGCCGGGACGCAGCCGCGCCTCCACGTCCGACGTCATCTGGTGCACCGTGGGATAGGTCTCCACGGTGAACAGATCGCCGGCCGTGACGCTGCCGATCTCGGCCACCCGGCCCAGGTCGTTGCGCAGCAAATCCACGATCATCAGGTTCTCGGCGCGGGATTTCTCGTCCGCGCCCAGCCAGCGGGCCAGCTCCGCGTCCCGCTGCGGATTGGCAGCGCGGGGCGCGGTGCCCTTCATGGGGCGGGTGCGGATGCGCCCGCCCCGGCATTCCACGAACAGTTCGGGGGACAGCGACAAAATCCGTCCGGCCCCGGTGTCCAGAAACGCGCCGTGGCCCGCGCGCTGGCGTTCGCGCAGGCGCGCGTACAGCGCACGCGGGCTGCCGTCGAGCCGGAAGTCCAGCGGGAAGGTGTAGTTGATTTGATAGACGTCGCCGTCGCGGATATGGCGGCGGATGACGTCGATGGTGGCGAGGTAGTCGGACCGATCCAGCGCCGCGGCGAGGCCCTGCACCGCATGGCCTTCGGCGGCCCACTCGTTCATCAGGGCGCGGACGGCGCCACGGTCCAGGCGGGCCGGGGCATCGAAGACCCCCAGCCACGTCAGCGGCCCGTCCCGGCCGTCGGGCATCAGGGGGGCGAGCCTGGTTTCCAGCGCATACCCCAGTTCGTAGGCGAGATAACCCGCCACATGGCGGCCGACGGCCAGGGCCGCGTCGATCCGTTCGAACGTGGCCTCGACGTCTTGCGGCCCATCGCAGACGATGACGTCCAGCGGACGGGAAAACAGCAGCGTCTCTGCGCCATCGCGGGCGTCGTCGATCAGAACAAAGGGCGGGTCAAGCGTCATGGACAGGGTTTAGCGCCCGCGGGCGCAAAAGGAAAGGGCCGCGCCCCGCGGGC
>JADGBG010000165.1 GCA_015231605.1 Alphaproteobacteria bacterium
ACCCCAGCCGAGGTCGAGTGCTCGAAATGATACGCTTCTTCCGGGCGGATATGGTCGCGCGCGCCGTGCGCCGCGCGGGCGGCCTCGGAAAAGCCCACCAGGATCAGTTTCAGCTTGCCCGGGTACGTGCAGATGTCACCCGCCGCATAGATCCCCGGCTGTCCCGCGTTCATGGTTTCCATGTTCACGGTGACGTGGTTGTGCTCGATCCCCAGCCCCCACTCCGCGATGGGGCCGAGGTTCTGCGACAGGCCGAAAAACGGCAACAGGACGTCGGCCTCCAGGGTGCGCGCGTTGCCGTCCAGGTCCGCCACGGTGACGGACGTGAGCCCGCCTTCGTCGCCGTCCAGGCCGGCCAGCTGGTACGGCACCACCAGTTCCACGTTGCCGCCCTCGGACAACGCCGTCATGCGCTCCACAGTTTCCGGCGCGGCGCGGAACTTGGGACGGCGGTGCACCACCTTGACGCTGTCGGCGACGTCCGCCAGAGACACCGCCCAGTCCACCGCCGAATCGCCGCCTCCGGCGATCACCACCTTCTTGCCGCGAAAATCCTCGCGCCGCTTGACCATGTAGTTGACGCCCTTCGCCGGGCCCATGCCTTCGAAGTCCCGGATGTGGTCCAGGGGCGGACGGTTGGGGCCGAACGCGCCGACGCCGGCGGCGATGATCACCGCGCCCGCGTCGATGACGACGCCCTTGGTGGTCTCCAACAGCCAGCGTCCGCCGCCCAGGGGCTCCAGCTTCGTCACTTGTTGCCCCATGTGATAGACCGGGCTGAACGGCGCGGCCTGGGCCTCCAGCATGGCGACCAGCTCGCCCGCCAAAATTTCGGGATGGCCGGGAATGTCGTAGATGGGCTTTTCCGGATACAGCGCCGTCAACTGCCCGCCCGGCTCGTCCAGGGCGTCCACGACGTGGCAGTCCAGTTTCAGCATGCCGCACTCGAAGACCGCGAACAGGCCCACCGGGCCCGCGCCGATAACCGCGACATCTGTGGTGAGGGGGGAGTTGACCATGGCTTCTTCCGGTGCTTGAAGGTTAAACTGTGCGGAGCGAATCCCTACCGGAGCATAGTAGTACCGTCGATCTCGTGCGTTAGGCAATGGTTTGCCGAACCTTTTTCCATTTCCCTGGCCGAGGAGAGCGCGCCATGACCAAACGTCCCGCCGCATTTTGGACCGCCATTCTGGTCGTACTGTCCTGCGCCCAACCCGCGCTTGCCGAAACGAAGCTGCGCTGGTCGCTCCAGGCCGAAGACTGGGTGGAGACCGCCACCGCCGAGGTGAGCGTGGCCGTATCCGTTTCCGACAAGACCACCGAGGCCGCATCCAACGCCGCATACGGCCTGGTCGATCGGTTGCGCGCCGAAACCAGGGCCGACTGGCGGGTGATCGCGCGCCATGGCGCGACGGGCGAGGATCGCTCGGGCCTCCATTCCTGGACGCTGGAGGTGATGGCGCGGATCGACGTGCGCGATTATCAAAACGTCGAACGCGCCGTCGGCGCGCTCAGCGTGCCGGGCCGCAACGCGCGCGTCTCGCGCACCAACATGATGCCGTCCCTGGCGGAAACCGAGGCCGCGCGGGAAAAGGTCCGCGCCGCCATGATTGGGCGCGCCGAGGCCCAGGCCAAGGCGCTGGGCGCCACGCTCGTGTCCGTCGACTTCGATCCGCAAACGCCCGCGTCTCCCCCCCAACCCTTGGCCAGGGTCATGCATGCCGAAATGGCGATGGCGGCGGATGGCGGCGGCCCCAGGACCGGCAGCATGAAAATCGTCGAGACCGCCCTGATCGAGGCGCTCAAGCCGTAAGGCCCGTGTTGACACGGACCGCGGGGAATACGATGTATTGGAGGGATAACGCGGCGAACGGATCATGAGCGAAAGCACGGAAACCATCGTCATCGAACTGGCGGGCCTGGGGGCCACGGACGAACTGGCGGCCAAGCTGGCGCGCGTGGCGCGTCCGGGCGACGTGGTGGCGCTGTCGGGCGACCTGGGCTGCGGCAAGACGGCGTTCGCCCGCGCCTTCGTGCGCGCCTTGACCGACCCGGACGAGGACGTTCCGAGCCCGACCTTCACCCTGGTCCAGACCTATGAAAGCACCGCCGGAGACATCTGGCATTTCGACCTGTATCGCCTGGAAACGCCCGAGGACGCCTTCGAATTGGGGATCGAGGACGCCTTCCACGACGCCATCACGCTGATCGAATGGCCGGACCGCCTGGGTCCGTACCTGCCCCGCGTGCGGCTCGACATTCACCTGGCGGTTTCCAAGGGCAAAAACCACCGCTGCTGCACGCTGACCCCCCATTCCGCGTGGTCGCAGCGCTTGAGGACATGCGGCCATGGCTGACACATTGAGGGATATCGAACGCGCCCAATTTCTGGGCCGCGCGGGCTGGGCGGACGCGACACGCCATCCGTTGAAGGGCGACGCGTCGTTCCGGCGCTATTTCCGCCTGGAACGGAACGGGCAAAGCGCCATGCTGATGGACGCGCCGCCCACGCACGAGGACGTGCGCCCCTTCGTCACGGTGGATCGACACCTCCGCGATCTGGGCTTCAGCGCGCCCCGCATCCTGGCCGAGGACGAAGGCCTGGGCTTCCTGTTGCTGGAGGACTTCGGCGACGCCACCTTCACGAACCTCTTGGCGAGCGGAGCGGACGAAGCCGATCTCTACCGCCTGGGAACCGACGTGCTGGTCGCGCTGCATGCGATCGACAAAAGCGTCGCCGCCCCCGACTGGCTGCCGCCCTACAACGATCAACGCCTGCTGGCCGAGGCCGCCTTGCTGCTCGACTGGTTCATGCCGGCCCAGGGCATCATGGTCACCACCCGCGCGCGGGCCGAGTACGAGCGCATCTGGCAAGGTCTGTTCGCCCATGCGCACGCGGGGCCGCGCACGCTGGTGCTGCGCGACCACCACGTCGACAACCTGATGCGCCTGGACGGACGGGACGGAATCAAGGGCTGCGGCCTTCTGGATTTCCAGGACGCGTTGGCGGGCCATCCCGCGTACGATCTGATGAGCCTGTTGGAAGACGCCCGGCGCGACATCCCCGACGCCCTGCAGGCCGAGATGAAGGCGCGCTACTTCGACGCGCTGGGCGTCCACGGGCCCGACCGGGAGGCGTTCCAGCGCGTCTACGCCATCCTCGCCGCGCAACGCCACGCCAAGATCATCGGCATCTTCACGCGGCTGGACCGGCGCGACCGCAAGCCGGTCTATCTGCACCATATTCCCCGCGTGTGGCGGCTGTTCGAACGCGCGTTGGCGCATCCGGCGCTGATCGCCATGCGGATGTGGGTGGACACCCACATTCCCGCCGCCAAGCGCACGACGCCGGAAGCCGAATCATGATCCAGTGCGTCCGGCCAACCCATGCCATGGTTCTCGCGGCGGGGCTGGGCCTGCGCATGCGCCCGCTTACCGATGACCGGCCCAAGCCGATGATCGACGTCGCCGGACGCCCGCTGATCGACTGGGCGCTGGAGCGCGTCCGGGGCGCGGGCGTGACGCACGCGGTGGTGAACCTGCATTATCTGGGCGAACAGATCGCGGCGCACCTCAAGGACCGCGCCGCGCCGGCCATCCAATTCAGCGCCGAGGATCCCATCCTGGAAACCGGCGGCGGCATTGAAAAGGCCCTGGGTATGCTGGGCGAGGTTCCGTTCTTTTCGTGCAATTCCGACGGGCTGTGGTTGGACGGCGACACGAACGCCATGACGCGGCTGGCCCAGGCCTGGGACGACGCGGCCATGGACGGCATCTTGCTGCTGCATGACCCGGCCCTCGCCTTCGGCTATTCGGGCGCGGGGGATTTCGTGCTGCTGGGGGACGGCCGCATCCGGCGGCGCAGGGACGGCGACGATGGCGCGTTGGTGTTCACCGGGGTGCAGCTTCTGCATCCGCGCCTGTTCGCGGGCGCGCCGGGCGGCGCGTATTCGCTCAACGTCCTTTACGACCGGGCGCTGGCGGCGGGGCGTCTGTTCGGCCTGAAACACGACGGCGAATGGTTCCACGTGGGCGATCCCCGGGCCCGCGACGAGACCGAGGCGTGGCTGCGGGATCACGGCCATGGGGCCTAAGGTCTTCACCATCCCCCCCGGCGAGGCCTTCGTCGATTCCCTGGCGGCGGGCATTCTGGAGCGCGTCGGCGACAAACCCGAGGACTTGGCCCGCGTGCGCGTGCTGCTGCCGACGCGGCGCGCGTGCCGGGCGCTGCGCGAAGCGTTTCTGCGCCACTCCGCCGGGCGGCCCATGTTGTTGCCGGTGATGACGCCGCTCGGCGACGTGGACGAGGACGAACTGGCGCTGGAAAGCGCGGACATCGACGACGCGCTGGACCTGCCGCCGGCCATCGGATCGATGCGCCGGATCGCCCTTTTGGCGCGTTACGTGCTGGCCAAGGACCGGGACGCCACCCCCGACCAGGCGGTGCGGCTGGCGGGCGAGCTGGCGCGGCTGGTCGACCAGGTGCACACCGAGGGCCTGGATCTTGCGCGGCTTCCCCATCTGGTGACCCGCGACGACTTGGCCGAGCATTGGCGCAAGACCGTCGACTTCCTGGAAATCCTGGGCGGGACCTGGCCCGCCGTGTTGCAGGGTGAAGGCGCGTTGGATCCCGCCAAGCGGCGCGACGCGTTGCTGCGCGCCCGCGCGGCGGCCTGGGCCGCCGACCCGCCCCGGTCACCCGTGATCCCCGCCGGGTCCACCGGCACCATCCC
>JADGBG010000166.1:0-435 GCA_015231605.1 Alphaproteobacteria bacterium
ATTGAAGAAACTGCGCAACGTGCTCACCACCATGTACTGAGGCGCGCTCGCCCCTCCAATGCATCACACAAGCCCGCGCGCCGCGCGGGCTTGTTGCTTTTCGGCCGTCTACTCTATATTAACCATGGGCGTGCTAAAGTGCGCGCGCACGTGACCGGAATTGGGGGTTCGCGGTGAAAAACCGCCAGCATTTGAGCCACCACCTGACCCAGCCCTCGCGAGGGCTGCCGCACCGCTTCGGCTATCTGGGGCTGGTGATTCTGGCGTTCGGCCTGATGCTTATGGGCAAGGCCGACACGGCCATGATGGAGCGTGTCCGCGCGTCGGTCACCGACGCGGTGGCCCCGGTGCTGGACGTGCTGTCGCGGCCCATGGCGGCCATGGACCGGCTGGTGGCGAACGTCACGGAACTGTCCGAGCTTCGCGAGGCAAACG
>JADGBG010000166.1:468-4715 GCA_015231605.1 Alphaproteobacteria bacterium
CTTCTCCTGCAATGGCAGACTGCCGCGCGCAAGCTGTCGTTGGAAAATCAACAACTCAAGGGCCTGCTGAACTTCGCCCCCGGGGCGGAGCCGTCCTACATCGCGGGGCGCGTCATCGCGGATACCGGCGGCGCGTTCGTCCATTCCGTGGTGATCAACGCCGGTCGGCGCGACGGCGTCACCAAGGGCCAGGCGGTCATCACCGGCGAGGGGTTGGTCGGGCGCGTGCATGGCGTCGGTAACCTGGCGGTGCGGGTGCTGCTGATCACCGACTTGAACTCACGCATTCCGGTGGTGGTGGAAACCACCCGGGCGCGCGCCATTTTGGCCGGCAACAACACCGAACGGCCGCGCCTGATCCACTTGCAGCCGGGCGCCACCGTGCGTCCGGGCGACCGCATCGTCACCTCGGGCCACGGTGGAGCGTTTCCGCCGGGCATTCCCGTCGGCGTGGTGGCGCAGTCCACGGACGGCGCGGTGATGGTCAAGCCGTACGTGCAACGCGACCGGCTGGAATTCGTGCGCGTGGTCGATTACGGACTGCAAGGCATTCTGGATTCCCTGTCCGCCGTCGAGGGCGCGGGCGCGGCGCAATGAAACAGTCGTTCTGGCAGCGTCTCGACCTGGTCATGCGGGGCATGACGCCGCTGTTCCTGACGCTGGCGCTGGTGGTTCTGGGACAGATTCCTTTCCATGTTCCCGCCATGACCGAAGTTTCCCCCCTGTTGCCGTTGGCGGCGGTTTATCACTGGACCGTTTACCGCCCCGAACTGTATCCGGTGGCGGGCGTCTTTTTCGCGGGACTCCTGCAAGATGCGCTGTCGGGCATGCCGTTCGGCATCAACGCGGCGGTGTTCGTCCTGGTCCACATGGTGGTCCTGACCCAACAGGTGTTTTTCGCCAATCGCTCGTTTCTTATCATCTGGCTGGGCTTCGCCCTGGTCGCGGCGGGGGCGTTCGCCGCGTCGTGGCTGCTCAATGCGCTGTTCCATTCCGCGTTGACCGCGCCCCAGGCGGCATTGATGCAATATTTGGTGACGGTGGGGGTGTTCCCCATGCTGGCGTGGCTGATGATCCGCTGGCAGAAATCCGTTCTGGCGCCGTTGTAGGGAGGGCGCGCGATGCACAGGGATTCGGAACGCCATAAGCTGTTCGCGCGGCGCGCCCTGATGTTGGGCGGGGGCAAGGCCGCGCTGCTGTCGGTTCTGGTCGGGCGCATGTATTACCTGCAGGTGATCGAATCCGAGCGCTACGTCACGCTGGCCGACGAAAACCGCATCAACTTCCGCCTGCTGCCGCCGCCGCGCGGGCGCATCGTCGATCGCTATGGCCGGTCCATGGCCGACAACCAGCAGAACTACCGCGTGGTCATCATCCCCGAACAGGCCGGGGACGTGGAGCAGACGCTGATCAAGCTGTCGCGCATCATTCCCCTGGGTTCGGGCGAAAAGCGCCGAATTCTACGCGAGGTCAAACGCAAGCGCGCGTTCGTCCCGATCACGGTGCGCGAAAACCTCGACTGGGAGGAAGTGGCCCGCATCGAGGTCAACACCCCCGATCTTCCGGGCATCGTCATCGACGTCGGGCAAAGCCGCAACTATGTCCGCGGCCAGGAAACCGCGCACGTGCTGGGTTACGTCTCGGCGGTGTCCGAAAAGGAATTGACGGGCGATCCGCTGTTGGAGCTGCCGGGCTTTCGCATCGGCAAGGCGGGCGTGGAGAAGGTCTACGACCTGGCGTTGCGCGGCGCCGGCGGCAACTCCCAGGTCGAGGTCAACGCGCTGGGCCGCGTGATCCGCGAGCTCGACCGCCAGGAAGGCCAGCCCGGCAACGAACTGCGCCTCACCATCGATCTGGAGCTGCAAAGCTACACCGCCGAACGCGTCGGAGAGCAAAGCGCCAGCGTGGTGGTCACCGATGTCCACACCGGGGAAATCCTGGCCCTGGTTTCGTCGCCGGGTTTCGATCCCAACGCCTTCAACACCGGCCTGACCCAACTGGAGTGGGAAGGCTTGACCCGCAATCCCATGTCACCGCTCACCAACAAGGTGGTGGCCGGGCAGTACGCGCCCGGATCGACCTTCAAGCCGGTGGTTGCCCTGGCCGCCCTGGAAAAGGGCGCCATCTCGCCGGAAACCAAGGTGTTCTGCAACGGCAAGACTTCGCTGGGCAACGCCGAGTTCCACTGCTGGAAAAAGGGCGGTCACGGCGCAATGGACATGCAGGGTGCCTTGGAACATTCGTGCGACGTCTATTTCTACGAAGTCGCCCGCCGCACCGGGATCGAGCGCATTTCCGACATGGCGCGCCGGCTGGGCCTGGGCGACCGGTTGGGTCTCGACCTGCCTGGCGAGAAGAAAGGCCTGATGCCGTCCAATACCTGGAAGCTGGCGGCCGTCGGCACGTCCTGGCAGCTGGGCGAAACGTTGATCGCGGGCATCGGGCAGGGCTACATCCTCACCACGCCGCTGCAATTGGCCGTGATGACAGCCCGCATCGCCAACGGCGGACGGGCGGTGACGCCGCGCTTGACCCTCGACAGCGTGGTGGGCGCCAAGGTCGAACCCCTGTCCCAGGAGGAACCCGCGCCGCTGGGCATTCCCCCCGAACATATCGCCATCGTCAAGCATGGCATGGACAACGTGGTCAACTCGCCCACCGGCACGGCGTTCCGGGCGCGCATTCCGACGGAACGCTGGCGCATGGCGGGAAAGACCGGAACCGTCCAGGTGCGCCGTATTTCCAAGGCCGAACGGGAGACCGGCGTGCTCAAGAACGAAGACTTGCCGTGGGAAGAGCGCGACCACGCATTGTTCGTCGGCTATGCCCCCGCGGACAATCCGCGCTATGCCGTCTCCGTGGTGATCGAACACGGCGGCAGCGGCTCCAAGGCCGCCGCCCCGGTGGCGCGGGACGTGCTGCGCGAAACCCTGCGTCTGGCCGAACGCAACCAGGGGCAACCGGAGCGGGGGGAGGTTTGACGTGGCCTACTATGACGGTTTTCTCTCCACGCCCAAGATGAGCCTCGGCAAGAAGCTTTTGCACATGCACTGGCTGTTCGTCATTTTGCTGACGCTGACGGCCTCGATCGGTTTCGCCATGCTGTACAGCGCGGCCGGCGGCGACCTCGATCCGTGGGCATCGCGCCAGATGGTGCGCTTCGCCATCGGCATCTTGGGCATGTTGGTGATCGCGGTGACCGACATCCGGCTGTGGCTGCGCTATGCCTATGTCTTTTATTTCGGGGTTCTGGCGTTGCTGGTGGCGGTGGAAATCGCGGGGTTCGTCGGCATGGGCGCGCAGCGCTGGATCAGTCTGGGCGCGTTCAACGTGCAGCCGTCGGAACTGATGAAGATCGCCCTGGTTCTGGCGCTGGCCCGCTATTTCCACGGCGCCAGCATCGACGATGTCGGCCGGTTCCTGTTTCTGTTGCCGCCGGTTCTCATGATCGCCATACCGTCGGCGCTGATTTTGCGCCAGCCCGACCTGGGCACCACGTTGATGCTGGGGCTGGTGGGCGTGGCCATGTTCTTCGCGGCGGGCGTGCGCATGTGGGTGTTCGGGCTGGGGGCGCTGTTGGCGATGATCGCCGCGCCGGTGGCGTGGTTCACGCTGCTGCGCGACTACCAAAAGCAACGCATCCTGACCTTTCTCAATCCGGAAACGGACACCCTGGGATCGGGCTACCACATCATCCAGTCCAAGATCGCGCTTGGCTCCGGCGGCATGTTCGGCAAGGGCTACATGCTGGGCACGCAGAGCCATCTCAACTTTCTGCCGGAAAAGCAGACCGACTTCATCTTCACCATGCTGGCCGAGGAATTCGGCCTGGTGGGCGGGCTGACGCTGTTGTTCCTGTACTTCCTGCTGTTGATGTACGGCCTGGTGATTTCGGTGTCGTCGCGCAATCATTTCGGGCGCCTTGTGGGGCTTGGCGTGACGGCCTCGTTTTTCCTCTACGTGTTCATCAACATCGCCATGGTCATGGGGCTGATTCCGGTGGTGGGGGTGCCGTTGCCGCTGGTGTCCTATGGCGGCACGGTGATGTTGACGCTGCTGTTCGGCTTCGGGCTGCTGCTGGGCGTGCACATCCACCGCGAAATGACCATCGGCCGGCGCGACAGCGGCGACGAGTTCTGACTCGTCGCGGGACGCTCACCTGTTCAACGCCATCAGGATGCGGGTGCGCAGGTCCTCGCCCTTTGGAGGCTTGACCAGGAAGGCGTCGATCTTGTGGATGCGCCCCT
>JADGBG010000167.1 GCA_015231605.1 Alphaproteobacteria bacterium
AAAGCGGTGGGCATGCGGTGCCACAGGCCGTGTCCCTGATCGGTCATGAGCGCGCGCATGAAGTCCATGCGCGCCGGATAGACGGCCCAGGCATCGAAACCGCCGACCGCGCCGGCGGCCAGTCCCGCCAGAACGGCGGTGAATGCAGCGGCGGCGAAGGTCCGCCAGTGTCCGCCCAGCGCCAAAACCAGGGGGACCAGGACACCCAGGTGGGGTTTGAAGGCCAACAGGCCGAACAGAACGCCGGCCACGACGGGCCGGGTGGGGAGCGCCATCAACGCGCCGCCCAGAAACACGGCGGTGAACGCCCCGTTCTGGCCATAAAGCGCGTTCACCAGCGCGGCGGGAGCGGCCAGCGCGGCCACGGCGGACCAGGCGGGTCCGGCGTTTTGCCGCAACAGGAGGTACAGTGCCCCGTATCCCGCCGCCGTCCACGCCGCAAGCGCGGGAAGGAACGGCAGCGCGGCGAACGGCGCGGCCAGCGCCATCATGGTCGGCGGATACGAAAAATGGTAGGGCTCCACCGGCGCGCCGGCCAGGGCGCGAATGGCGGCGCGGAAGCCGTCCAGATCGTAGGCCTCGACGGCCCGGGCGCGGAGCCACAGCCCTCCCGACGTCCAATAATTGACGAAGTCCTCGCCGACGACCTTGCCCGCGCCGTTGGTCAAGCCATCGACGAAGTAGCCGGACAGGCCGATCATCAGGACCGGCACGGCGGCCAGGGCGAAAAGACGCACCGCAGCGCGGGTCAGGTCATGGGTCAGCACGGCCCCGGATCGCCACGGGGACGCGAAGCCGGGGGGGCGGGCGGGGCGCACGCGGCCGCCCTACATGGCGCTGTTGACGGTGTTGAACATGGTTACCATGCTGTCGGAAAGCGCGGAAAGACCGCCCAGGATGGCGATGCTGACCAGCGCCGCGATCAGGGCGTATTCGATGGCGGTGGAACCACGGTCATCCACCGCCAAGGCGCGCAACGTCCGCGCCGGGGAAAGGCTGGCCTGAGTCGGGGTCATGGGTCTATCCTCCGCTGATCGTTCCCATCGTCGTCAGGGGACATGGTATCCGAAAATGGAGCCTGTCTAAAGTGACAAATCCAACCGTGCCCGCACGTTTGACGCCGGCCCGGGCGACCGCCCGCGCGGCGCGGACGTTGCGCTGGTCCACGGTGGGGGTGCTCCTGTACGTGATCCCGACCCTTTCGGATGGGGATCGCGATTTTCCTGTTCCATGAACCGGTTAGGCAACTTCGTCTGGGGGCGTTCGCGATCCTCTGGCTGGGTCTGGGGCTGCATGCGCGGGACCCGTCGCCGCCCCGGAAATAGGCGGCGGCGCGCGCGATCTGGATACGACTCCGTACCAAAACCGCCATGGTTGTGGTGGGGAGTGCGGCGGGCGCTGGAAACCCGGAGAAGATGGCGCGTTCGGGTGGCTTCCGGGACGCACCGGACGCGCCAAAACGGCCCTCCCGCCATGGTTAACAAACATATAATTCGGTTTCTAGAATGAATGAGGGGGTAGACTTTTTGCGCCGCCGGGCGACGGCCCCGGACCGGGGCGCGAGCGGTCCGTGATGATGCGGCGCAAAGCCTGGCGCGTACCGGTGGGATGGCCGAAGCCCTCTCCAGCGACCCCTATAAATAGACAAAAAAACAACAGGATAGAAGCGTTGCAACAACGCAACAAGACAGGTGGGTTATGGTGGACATGTTCGGCCAGAGTGTGTGGGCGCCGTGTGGTCAGGACGGATGAGCGGTCCGGAAAGAACCGACACAAGGCGCCAGCCCGTTAAATACCAAGTAAAGTATATGGTTAATATTTCGCGATTGTTGCGGATCGTAGGCGGTAAAGGATAGGGTGTGAACACGCCGCCGCACCCTGAATGGACAACACGACCCATGCGCGTATCGTGTCGGCTTTTTGGAGTGGAAATTCACCGCGTTTCGAACCGTCCGTGAAGGACGACAGCAGTCTGGGGCGTCACCCGCGAATGCTGAAACAACATGTGCAGTTATCCGGGCGTCGGGCGTCTCTCACGGTGTCTCCGAACAGCATCATCCCCCGTTCCAGCAAGGTTAAAATCGGCAATAAGACGAGAATGTCCATATGTCTCTATGAAGACGAGCTGCAAGATGGATGGATTCATTAAAACTTTATGAATGGATTTTCAGTAGATTAGCAATACGACTTGAGCGAAGAATTGAACAAGCGCCGTAAATCTTAACGATTTATTAACTTTTAGGGCGCAAATCTGCAAAAAAACAACAAACGCAGTTTTTCAGGGCGGTCGATGGGATCGGCGCGGGCGAAACCGGGTGTCGGGCGGACCGTGCGGATGGAAAACCGGACGTAAAGGGAAAAGGATCGAGTGGATCATGCCGGATGATCAACTGGTTGCCAAAAAGCATTCCTATACCGTGCCGTGCGCCAGCACGTTTCGCGATGCGGTGACGGCGCTGGCGGCGCGGGAACAGTGCAACGTGGCGGATTTGGCGCGTTCGGTCGTGCTCATGACCCCGCGCGACCTGCTGGACGCCTATCCCGATCCGGGCGAGCCGGAGCGGGGCGACCGGGAAACGGTCATCTTGAAATCGGGCCGGGCGCAGGGCAAGCCCTGGCGACGCAAGCCGCGCCTGCAAGTGCGCATGCCGCCGGGGTTGGATCCACGCATGATCCGCAAGGCGCTGGCCTTGGCGCTGGATCTGAGCGGCGGGAGAATGCGGCTCAAGGTCCAGTCGTCGATGGAGCTGGCGGAAAGCGCGTCGCGCACCAAGGAACAACACGCCCTGTTGCGCGAAGCCCATGACGAGCTTGAGCGTTTGCGCGGCGTGGTGGAGGCGCTGCATTTCGAACCGCTCGCGGGCGGTGTGCAGACGCGCTCCGACGCGCTTCACGTCATGGGCTTTCCGCCGGGGTCGATCCCCAGCCTGGGCGACGTGCGCGCGCGCTTCCGTCGCCTGGCGACCGTGTATCATCCCGACGGCAAGCATGGATGCCATCAGCGCATGAGCCAGGTGAACGCCGCGATGGAGATCCTGCGCCGGGGCGGGGCCTGAGCGAAACACAAAAAAAGGCCGGGACCGAACGAATCGGCCCCGGCCCGTGCGGTCGTGGCTGACGATTTAGAGGTCGTCGGCGTGGGCGCTGAGATACTTGGCGACGCCGTCGGGGGTGGCGGTCATGCCTTCGTCGCCCTTGTTCCAGCCCGCGGGGCAGACTTCGCCATGTTCTTCGTGGAACATCAGCGCGTCGACCATGCGGATGGCTTCGTCGACGTTGCGGCCCAGCGGCAGGTCGTTCACGACCTGGTGACGCACCACGCCGTTCTTGTCGATCAGGAAGCTGCCGCGCAGCGACACGGCTTCGTTCATCAGCACGTCATAGTCGCGCGCGATCTGCTTGGTGAGGTCGGCCACCAGCGGGAACGTGACCTGACCCAAACCGCCCGCGTTCACGGCGGTGTTCTTCCACGCCAGGTGGGTGAAGTGGCTGTCGACGGAAACACCGACGACCTTCACGCCGCGTTCCTCGAACTGCGCCATGCGGTGATCGTGGGCGAGAATTTCGGACGGGCACACGAAGGTGAAGTCCAGCGGGTAGAAGAACACCCAGCCCATGGACCCATTGAGGTGCTTGGTCAGGTTGAAATCTTCGACGATGCTGTTGTCGCCCATGACGGCGGGGGCGGTGAAGTCGGGGGCTTGCTTGCCGACGAGAACGCTCATGTGGGATGCTCCAATTTATAAAGAGTATAAACTGGGAAACCTATATCCCGCGTATCCGTCCGGGTCAAGCCCGGGGCGCGGACATGAAAAAACCGCCCGGCGGGTAAACGCCGGGCGGTTCCTTCCGGATTGCAGGGCAGTTATTCGCGTTTTCCGAACAACTGCAACAGCATCATGAACAGATTGATGAAGTCGAGATACAGGGTCAGCGCGCCCATGATCGCCTTTTTGGTGGCGACGTCGCTGGCGTCGAGGGCGCTGTAGATCGACTTGATGCGCTGCGTGTCATAGGCGGTGAGGCCGACGAACACCAGCACACCGATCACGCTCACCACGAACTGAAGCGCCGTGGAGTCCAGGAAGATGTTGACGATCGACGCGATGATGATGCCGATCAGGCCCATCATCAGGAACGACCCCATGCCCGACAGATCGCGCTTGGTGGTGTAGCCGTAGAGGCTCATCCCCGCGAAGGTGCCGGCGGTGATGAAGAACACCCGCGCGATGGATTCGCCGGTGAACGCGAGGAAGATCGACGCCATCGACAGGCCCATCACGGTGGCGAACATCCAGAACACCAGCTGCGCGGTGGAGCTCTTCATCTTGTGGATGCCGAACGACAGCACCAAAATGAACGCCAGCGGCGCCAGCATCACGACCCACGACAGGCCGGTGCCGAAGATGGCGTTGACCATGGTTTCCGAGCTGGCGGTCAGCATCGCGACGATGCCGGTGAGCGCGAGGCCCGAGGCCATGTAGTTGTACACCCGCAGCATGTAGGCGCGAAGCCCCATGTCCATGCTTGCGGCGGCGCTCCGCGCGCCGGTGTTGAGAACCGTGTGGTCTTGGGATTGGAAAGCCATGTGGCGATCACTCCGTACGTTGCAGATTTAACCTCATTCTAATATGTCAGGGTTTTCCGAGGAATCAAGGGGTGTTCATCAC